>JAOZVK010000493.1 GCA_029938185.1 Bacteroidales bacterium
TTAACATGGGGCAACGCCCTATGTGTAAGTGCATTCGTAAGCAAAAACGCCCTGAAGGGCAAAAGTAACACAATATAAAAAAATAATAAAATTGAAACTAACAATATTGTTGTAATTTATTAGTTTTTATAAGCCCAGCCAAGACCTCTATTAATACATGTTCTAAAATAATTAATATTATGAAAACAAAAAAGCAAAAAATTAAACAAATATTACATTTATTATTAATAAGTTTATTTGCATTTTTTTTAATAAACATATTTATTTACGAGACAAGTTATGCACGCCCTGGTGGCGGTCATTCGTATGAAAAAAAAACAAAGTCTAAAAGCTCAAAGTCAAGTTCAAGTTCTTCCAAAAATAATAGCTCTTATTCAGATAGCAATGAAGAAAGAAATGAAACCTATGAGAGTGAGGGTTTAGGGGATTCACCGTGGTATGTGCAACTATTTAGTATAGTAGCAACATTTGCCGTATTAGCAGCTTTTTCTTTGGTGTGGTCTTTTTTCGAAAAATTAAAAAAAAGACATGATGCAATTTCAAGTCCTACTTTCCAAAATTTGCTAAAAAAGCTTAATACAAACCAACAAGCACTAAGTAAATTTAAAGAAATCGACCCAAATTTTTCAGAAGTATTATTTATTGATTTTGCTTCATCTGTTTTCACTAAATATCACTCATGGCAAGGAAAAAAAGAATTTAAAAACTTAACTCCATATTTATCTCTGGATTTAATACAAAAGTATAAAAAAAATATAGTTGCGGAGAGGAAAGTTGAAGAATTAGTAATAGGAAGTTGTAGTATTGTAAATTTTTATCCAACAAGTAATTCAATTGTTGTTGAATTCGATGCAAACTATACACTTGTAACAAAAGACAAACGAACAAGATATGGTATTACAGAAAGATGGAAGTTTAAACGAAATTTAGGAGTATTATCACACGAACCAGAGAAAATGCAAGAGCTTTCTTGTCCACAATGCGGTGTAAGTGTTGGTTTTTCGGAGTCAGGGAATTGTGAAAGTTGTGGAACTTTTATCAAAAATGGACTTATGCAATGGTATGTAGAATCTCGCTACGACACCGACTATCAAGTTTTTGAAAAAAGGAGTTTATCATATTATGCAAACGAAAAAGACACTTATACTCCAACATTATTCAATCCTAACAACGAACAATACTTACAAAAATTTGCAGATAATCATAATGTTGAACTAAAAAAATGGCTGTCAAAATTTGAATCTGAGGTAGTTCGTGAATATTTTATTAAAATATATGATGCATGGACTGCAAAAAATTTGGGGAATATTCGCCATTTGCTTACCGACAGATTATTCTATTCATATATGTTTTGGATTGAAATGTACAACAATGCAGGCTTAACTAATAAGTTAGATAAAATTTCAATAAATGATGTTAAACTTACAAAAATTGATACAGATAAGTTTTATGAATCAATAACAGTCAGAATATTTGCCGATTGCAAAGATTATGTTATTAATGAAGATGGATTAGTTTATGGTGGTTCGGCAAAAAAAAGTAGAAAATTCAGCGAATATTGGACATTTATTCGTCGGACAGGAATAGAAAAAGACATCTATGACTATGGTACTTGTCCCAATTGTGGTGCACCTGCTGACAAAATGGGACAAACTGGCATATGCGAATATTGTAGTACAAAAATCAGTAATGGCGATTTTTCTTGGGTGTTGGCAATAGTCACACAAGATGAAGTTTATAAAGGATAAAAAAATCAATATTTATGTTTTGTTAATCGACACATTGTCAAGGTATTAATAGAATGCGTAAGCAACATTAAATAGGTCGAAGACCTTACTTTTACTTTATATGTTATGCTGTTTATCAGGTGTAAACAAAATTATTAATTATTGAGTTTGTCTATATCCCTACGATTTTTTTTGGTTGGTCGTCCCTTATTATTTTTGTCATAAATAATTCCACCAATTCTTATTGTTTCCAATTTTGATAATTCTGACTTGGGTGTTATGTTTTCAATATATTTTTCTACTAACTTTGCACCAACTCTATTTGATATTGGCTGTATGATTTTGTAAGTATATACAATTGGATTTTTACGAACTTCAATAATATCGTCCGACTTTATTACTCTTGACGGTTTTATAGGATAATCCTTTATTTTAACTTTTCCTTTTTTACAAGCATCAGCAGCTAAGTTTCTTGTTTTAAAAATTCTTACTGCCCATAAAAATTTATCTACTCGCGTTTCATTATCAGCCATAATATATTATTTTCCATTAAAATAATTCATTGTTCTTTCGATACCAATAGTTGCAAATCCTTGAATGGCTTTTACCATTTTTTCAATCTTTTCATCAAGTATTTCCTTTTCTTCAATTGTCCATTCGCCTAATACATAATTAGTCTGATTTCCAGTTTTGAATTTATTATCAATACCAAACCTCATCCTATTATATTTAGAGTTTCCTAATATTTGTTCAATATTCGAAAGACCATTGTGTCCGGCACTTCCACCTTTATATTTTATTCTAAGCGTACCGAAAGGAAGCGATAAATCATCAACAATAACAAACATGTTACTTACTGGAATTTTTTCTTTTTGTAGCCAATAATTCACTGCCTTTCCACTAAGGTTCATATAGGTCGATGGTTTTATCAACACTAATGTTCTGCCTTTATGTTTCAATTGACAAACCGAGGCATAACGTTTTGTTTCAAAACAAATATTGGATGCTTTTGCTAAAGCATCCAATACTATAAATCCTATATTGTGACGAGTATTTTTATATTCATCACCAATATTTCCTAATCCAACTATCAAATATTTCAATATATAATAAATTTAAAGTCTTCGACTTATTTTAATGTGACTTACCCATTTTTGTAAATCGCTACCATTTAACTAATTGTACAAAAATAAATGCCGAAAAACTTTTGTTAGACTACTTATCTTCTTGTTCTGTAGTTGTTGTTGTATCTGTTGTTGGTTCTTCAGCCTCTTCATCTTCGGTAGCAGCCATTCCCTTAGCAACTCTTGTTAATTTAACCGATGCAACAACCGAATTTTTAGGTGTAAGTATTTCCAAGTTATCAAATTTAAGATCAAGGACTTTTATTGATTTACCTAACTCCAAATTTTCAACATTTATATTCAATGTATCTGGAAGGTCTTTTGCTAAACCTTTAATTTTGAGTCTTCTGTTTAGCAAATACAAATTACCACCTTCTTTTACACCAACTGCTAAACCTTCCAAAATTACAGGTATATCAATTGTAACATTTTTATCTTCAGATATTTCAAGAAAATCTATATGTAGTATATCGTCTGATACTGGGTGAAATTGAATATCTTGCATAATTGCTTTATGATTTTTATCATTAACTTTTATATCAACAAGATATACATTAGGTGTATATATTAGATGTCTAAAATTTTTTACAGATGATTCGAAATGTATATTTTTTTCACCACCATATAAAACGCAAGGTACTTTACCTTCTTTTCTAATTTTTTTGGTAGATTTTTTACCAACTTCTTCTCTTAGTGCTCCTTCGAGCTTAAATGATTTCATAATATAAAAATTTTGTGTGCTACTAAAAGCAAATACTTTATAAGCTTCTCATCACACGTTAATAATTTTTGTTTTTAAAAAGTTTGCAAATATATATTTTAATTTGGTAAATTCTCAATAGTTACCACAAAATTACAAAAAAAAATATTTTCAAAATTATTATTTAAAATTATGCTGGAAAATTAAATTGTTTTAGGAAATTCACAATTTATAATTAGCCAATTTGCACGTAGGTATTTTAGAACAAGTGCAAATGGTTAATTATTATTTGTGATTAGCCTTACCATTGTCTGAATCTGAATTATTTAAAAAAAAAACAGAATTTTTGTGTGAAATAATTCGACCTGTGCAATCAAAAGTCAGATAGGACGAACTTAACATTAAGAGACACAAGTATGTTATCTTGGTAGAAAAACAATTGCCTACTGTAAAAAAAATCTCATTTCAAAAGAATAATGTGGATTAATTTATTTGATTACAATTACATTAGATTTCATAAAAGTTTATGAACAAAAATATCGAATACAAGTAAAAAATTTGTGAAAAAATATATTCATAAAACACCAGCTATGGAATTAAAAATTACAAAAAACCAATTAAATTGGAAACTTTTGCTAACTTTTCCAGTTTTGTAACATGTTGATAATCATACCAACACTGTTTTCAGAACTCACAAAAACAGTTTTCTTTTTCCAAAACAATCGCAAGTTAAAAGTTCAGAACTCACAAAAACAGTTTTCTTTTTCCAAAACAATCGCAAGTTAAAAG
>JAOZVK010000080.1 GCA_029938185.1 Bacteroidales bacterium
TTTTAATTTGCCATTGTTTTTGTTCAATTTGACGCTTTTTGTGAGTTCTGAGTTCACTATTTGCGACTTTTTGTAAGTTGTAAAATAACAAACTAATCTATCAAAACGGACATTTATTTAATACCTATTCCTTAGTTAAAAAGAAATCGACCTGTACAATCAAAAATTTTAATATCATCGTAGATAAAATTCATGAATTTTCTCTACTGAAAACAAATACAAACTTTATTTTTGATTGCATAGGTCAAAAAACTATTTGATAATTAGCGTATTTATAAAAGTCCCATCGGGACGACCTATTGTTAGCCCCGTATGAAGCAAAGCGAAATGCGGGGAATACAAGTGTAAGCTTAATAAAAAAACAAATATGCAATAATTATAGCCGCTATAATTCCCGTAAAATCAGCAATTAAGCCGCATGTTACAGCATATCTTGTATTTTTTATTCCAACTGAACCAAAATAAACTGCCAATATATAAAAAGTTGTATCAGTAGCCCCTTGTACAGTTGATGCCACTTTGCCCACAAACGAATCGGCACCATATGTATTCATTGCATCAACCATCATACCTCTTGCACCACTGCCACTTAGTGGTTTCATTAGTGCTGTTGGAAGAGCTGGAATAAAGTCTGCATTTATTCCCATATATTTTAAGCTTGCAGCTACTCCATCAATCAATAATGACATTGCACCCGATGCTCTGAAAACTCCAATGGCAACTAATATCGCAATTAGAAAAGGTATTATTTTAACTGCAATACTAAAACCATCTTTTGCTCCTTCGACAAAAGCTTCGTAAATATTTACTTTTTTTCGCATTGCCAAAAGTATAAAAAATATAATTATAGAAAACAGAAGTATATTACTTACAAGATTAGAAACAAGTGTAATTTTTTCTTTTGGTAAACCCGAAAAATAGTAAATAAGAGCTACAATGATTGCAGTCAGTCCTCCAAGATAGGCAAGTATAGTTTTGTCAAACAAATTTATTTTTTGATATATAGAAACACTTATCAAACCAGCCAGAGTAGAAAAATATGTTGCAAGCATTATAGGAATAAAAATATCCGAGGGATTGGCTGCACCAAGCTGTGAACGATATACCATTATGCTGATAGGCAGCAGTGTTAAGCCAGAAGTATTGAGAACAAGAAACATAATTTGAGCATTTGATGCTGTATCTTTTTTGGGATTGTTTTCTTGCATTTCTTTCATTGCCTTTAGTCCCATTGGCGTTGCAGCATTATCAAGCCCCAACATATTTGCCGAAACATTTAGCATAATTGAACCAATTGCTGGATGGTTTTTGGGTATTTCAGGAAAAAGTTTGGCAAAAAAAGGTCCTATTAGTTTCGAGAAAATTTTTACAATGCCTCCTTTTTCACCAATTTTCATTAAACCAAGCCATAATGTAAGAACACCTGTTAGACCAAGCGATATTTCAAAACCAAGTTTTGCCATATCAAAAGTGCTTGTTACCATATTGGGAAAGACCTCAATATCTCCCAAAAAAATCAGTTTTACTAAACCAACAATAAATGCTATTAAAAAAAATGCAATCCAAATATAATTAAGTGCCATATTATAAAAAATTAACAATTGAAAGTTAGAAGTTAAAGACCAACACACTGGGCTTATAAAAATTAATAAATTACAACAATATTACAGGGTTTGTTCTTAAAAAATATAATATCCTAATAATCATTATAACATAAGTTCCACGCAAAAACCGCAAAAAGAAAAAACACGCAAAAAATGCAAAGCATGATTTAAGATTTTGCGTCAATCATTTAGCGTTCTTTGCGCGAAATTTGTTAGTTCTTTTTATGAACAAACCCTAAACAATATTATTAATTCTAATTTTATTCTTTTTTTTATTGTATTGCTTTTGCCTTTCAGGGCGTTTTGGCTTACGAATACATTTATACATAGGACGTTGCCCCATGTTAATGCTTATGACAATTCAGGGCAAAAAAACTTACTAACGAAATAAACAAATATTTTTGAAACTAATAAAAAACTTAAATAAGATATTTTTGCTTGTATTTTTATAAGACCACGTTGTGGCTAACGACTTTGTTGGCTTGCAATGTACATTTTTATTAATGTGATGACAAATATCAAATACTGATATAAAACATGTAAAATATAGTAGAATCTTCTACCTACTTAATAGGCTTTATAAATAATTTATAAATAACTGTATTTCTGGATATAACGCCACAAAAAACACGTAAATTTTTTGTACGAACACTTATAAACTAAAGACATATTAAAATATAATAAAATATTTACTGATATTAATCATTTGTAATTGAATATATACATATCTATATTTGCATATATGTAGTGAAACAAGTCATAAATTTCTTTAGTATTATTTAGACCAGATTTACAGGATTTACATGTTTAGAATATCCTGTTAATCATGTAAATCCTGTCAAATTATTATATTTATAAACTTAATCAATTTATGTCTTAATACAATAGTAAAATAGAAATGTAAAAAATGAAATTTAAAAAAATGGAAATTAGAGACCTCAAATCAGAACAATTGGAATCGGCTGCAAGTATATTAAAAGCAATCGCACATCCAATGAGAATAGCAATACTAAGCTATCTGGAAGAAGACAAAGAGCTGACAGTTACTGAAATACATAAGCTACTGGGAATAGAACAATCCTCAACATCGCATCATCTAGGGATATTAAAAAGTAAAGGTGTATTAAAATCAAAACGAAAAGGGAAAAATACTTTTTATTCATTAAAGCATTCGAGTTTGTTTCATATAGTAAACTGTGTCAGTAAATGCACTGACTTAGATTAATTTGAATACGTAAAGAAATTACGAATTATAAATTACGAATTGGTTTACACCTAAATATAAGTATCTTACAAAAAACAAATCGGAAAGTTATTTTTTAACGATTAGTAAGCAACATTAAATAGGTCGAAGACCTTCTTCATTTACAATAATAAAAAATAGATGATAGGTATAAATAATCTAACAATTCAATTTAGTGGTACAGAACTTTTTAGCGATATTTCGTTTATGGTTGATAAGCGTGATAGTATTGGACTTGCAGGAAAAAACGGAGCAGGAAAATCAACTCTTCTTAAAGCTATAATTGGAGAAATAGAGGCAGAAAAAGGAATTATTAGTAAACCTAGTGGTATAACTATTGGATATCTGCCTCAACAAATGATTTATAGCGATACTAAAAATGTTTATGATGAAACCAAAAGTACATTTGAAGAGATAAACTCTATTGAAATAAAAATAAATAAAATAAACGAAAGTATTAGTATAAGGAATGACTACGAATCAAGTGATTATTTAAACGAAGTTCAACTACTAAGCGAAGCAAATGAAAGATTTGCAATTTTGGGAGGAAATGATATAGAATCAAAGATTGAACAAACACTTATAGGACTTGGTTTTAAAAAAACAGATTTCATTCGTCCAACCAAAGAGTTTAGTGGAGGATGGAGAATGAGAATAGAACTTGCCAAAATATTACTTAAAGAATCCAATATTCTTTTACTAGATGAGCCTACAAATCATCTTGATATAGAGTCTATTCAATGGCTCGAAGATTTCTTAATAAACTATAAAGGAGCTATAGTTCTAATTTCGCATGATAAAACATTTCTTGATAAAATTACAAAAAGAACAGTAGAAATTGTGCTCGGAAAAATATACGATTACAAAGCAGCATATTCAAAATATTTAGTTCTAAGAGAAGAAAGAAAACAACAACAGTTGGCAGCTTACGAAAACCAACAAAAAGTGATTAACGATACAAAAAAGTTTATCGAAAGATTTAGGTATAAAGCAACAAAAGCTGTTCAGGTTCAATCAAGAATTAAGCAATTAGAAAAATTAGATATTATTGAAATTGATGATGAAGATTTTAGTTCGCTTCATTTTAAATTTCCACCTGCACCACGTTCGGGTACTATTGTAGTAGAAACTGAAAACTTAAATAAAAGCTATGGCGAAAAAAAAATACTAAATAATATTAATATAATTATAGAAAGAGGCGAAAAAGTTGCTTTTGTCGGACAAAATGGTGAAGGAAAAACAACACTAGCAAGAGTAATTGTAAATGAATTAGATTTTACTGGCAAATTAAAACTTGGACATAATGTACAAATTGGATATTTTGCTCAAAATCAAGATGAATTATTAAACCCCAATAAAACGGTTTTTCAAACTTTAGACGATATAGCAGTTGGCGATGTTAGATTAAAAACAAGAAGTATTCTTGGTTCTTTTCTTTTTGGAAGCGATGCTATTGATAAAAAGGTTTCAGTACTTTCGGGTGGGGAGCGGTCAAGACTTGCTCTTGCAAAACTTCTTTTGGAACCGTATAGTTTACTTGTGCTTGATGAACCTACAAACCATTTAGATATTAAATCAAAAGAAATACTTAAACAAGCTTTAAATCAATACGATGGAACACTAATTATAATTTCGCATGATAGAGATTTTCTTGATGGACTGACTAATAAAATATATGAGTTTAAAAATAATAAAATCAAAGAACATTTAAGTGGTATTTTTGAATTTATGCAAAAAATTAAAGTTGAATCATTAAAAGAGATTGAAAAAAAAGAAACTATAAAAAAATCAGCAAGAATAAACAAGAGTTCCAATAATAAGGATTTATATATAAGACGAAAAGAATTTGAAAAAGAAGTCAGAAAGATTAGAAGACAAATAAAACAGGCTGAAACAACAATTGAAAACACTGAAAAAGAAATCGAATTATCAAACAAAAAACTATCGGACACTAATGCTGATTATGATTATGAGCTATTTACCAATCACGAAAAAAAAGTTGAAAGCCTGAATAAAGAAATGGAAAAATGGGAAATATTAAATGAAACTTTAGAAAAATTAGAACATGAAAAAGAGTTTCTTTAATGTTTTATACTCAGAACTGCTACTAATCCAAGTTTGACAAAGTTTAAAACTTTGTCAAACTTTAATTTATATTGTTTCAAAAATAAACTTATAACCATTTGTAGTATATCTATTTAATATACTTTTTTTACAAGCCATAGTTTGGCAAGAGTATAGTAAAACATGCTTAACGCATATCCTTATAAGTACTATTACAAAAAAATTTCAATATTTATTTATTCATAACATCTTGATTAAATTGTCTTTGTACTAATGCATAAGCAACTATAAATAGATCGAAGACCTTATATTTTAAGTTTCTCACCCTCCGATTTAGCAATAATAACAGCTCCACAGCTATCGCTCCAAACATTTACCGAAGTTCTAAACATATCCAATATTCTATCGACAGCCAATATTAGTCCAATGCCTTCAAGTGGCAATCCAACAGCTGTTAGTATTATCGAAATCATAACCAGACCTGCCATTGGTATTCCTGCTGCACCAATTGAAGCCAAGAGAGCAGTCACAACCACAATTACTTGGTCAAATATACTAAGCTCAAAACCATAGGCTTGTGCTATAAACATTGCAGCAATACATTCATATAGAGCAGTTCCATCCATATTTACAGTTGCACCTAATGGTAATGTAAAACTCGAAATTTTATTTGAGACACCACTATTATCTTCAACAGAATTCATTGTTAGCGACAATGTTGCTCCTGAAGACGAGGTAGAAAAAGCGGTTAATAAAGCACTTTGCATTGCTTTCAAATGTAACCAAGGGTTTACTTTTGCAATAAACTTTAACATTAAAGGTAATATAACTACTGCATGAAAAATTAACGCACCAAGTACTGTCACCATATATATCCCCATTCTTTCGGCTAAACCTGCTAATTTAACACTATCGCTTGCTTGTTCGGCAATAACTCCAGCAACAATTCCCAAAATACCTAGTGGTGTAAACTTAATAACAAACATTGTTAGTTTCATCATTACCTCAAATGAAGAACTAAAGAAGTTAGTAAGGAATTTTCGTTGTTTTTCATTGATTTGTGTTATAAAAAAACCAAATAGTATTGCAAAAAATATAATTGATAACATTTTACCTTTTACAAAGGCTTCAAAAATATTATTTGGAATAATATTAATCAAGGTTTTTCCAAACGATTCGCGAGCAATACTTAATCCTTCAATATTTTGGCTTAAACCAATATCGGCACCTACTCCGGGTTTTATGAAATTTACAAACAATAAACCGCCAACTATAGCCAGAGTACTGGTTATTAAATAGTACCCCATAGTTTTAAGTCCAAGCCGTCCCAAATTATCAGCATTTCCAATATTAGCCACACCCGATATTATTGAAGTTAGTATTAAAGGTACAATAATCATACGTAAAGCTCTCATAAACAGATCTCCCATCCAACTTACATACATAAGTTCAGGATTATAGCTTGAGAATGACAAAATTTTTGTTTTATAGTTTTTACTCATATCGGCTCCAAGTGCTTTGTCAAGACTTTTAATAAACTCTGTTTCACTCTTTTCATGCAAATCCTGAAACCCTTGAAGCTTTATTACTACTTCTGTAGGTATTTTTTCGTTTTTTAGTTTTTCAAACGAATCATAGGTTAATTTGTATTTGGTAGGAAAAAAAAGACCATATGCAACTCCTATTACTAAAGCTATTAATATTTGCCAATGCAATTCAATTTTTTTCATATTTATAATATTTTATGATAGCACATGTATTATAGGTTTTTAATACATTTTACAACATTTTGATTATGATTATAACAGATGTTTCGCAAATATAAAAAAATGATTACATGAATAGCTATTTTTACAATAAAATTTATTACATTTATATCTAATAAGCTAGCGGTATTTTTAAATTATACTTAATTGCAATATATAATAAACTGTATTTCATAGCATAAACTATAAATAGAGACTTTAGATAAAATAAAAATAGTTCATAAAGATTATTTACGCACAAATATTTTTTTGCTTTTTAAATTAACTAAAAATCAAAAATTGTAAAAATATTTAGGCTTTGAAAAATTAACAAATCTTAAAAGTATCAATGTATCAGACTGTTTAACCAAATTAATAATAAATGTCAAACATAAATCCATATTATTTGTTAGGTTTTGATATTGAAAAAACACCAAACAATAAAACAATAAAACGTGCAATACGTAAGTTACTTGTTGAATTTGATTTAAGTGAAGATAATACAATATTCTACAACGGAATTATGCTATCAAAGAATGATTCATTAAATATTACTGATGAATTATTCACACATAATAATAAATATCATTTAATAATTTTCAAAAATAATGAAACTTGTCAAATATATCAATATTTATTATGTTTCTAAATTTATCTTTATAACTTGCCACGATTTTTATATTTTCTTAAATTTGCAAATTTTTTATATAATATTAATTTGTAGATTTAAGCTATTTTACAAAAGTTTTTATAAGTATGTCATCTTACAAAACCGCCCTTAGTTAAATTATAACACACTGTAATCCAGGGGAAAACAATGTTAAAAAGGTCGAAGACCTTAAACTTAAATTATATATTATGGATAATCGTATTTTTATATTCGATACTACATTAAGAGATGGAGAACAAGTTCCAGGGTGTCAATTAAATACAATTGAAAAAATTCAAGTTGCAAAAATGCTTGAAAAATTAGGAGTAGACGTTATTGAAGCTGGTTTTCCAATATCAAGTCCAGGGGATTTTAATTCAGTAATAGAAATTTCAAAAGCTGTAACCGAGCCGACTATTTGTGCACTAACACGTGCAGTAAAAAAGGATATTGACGTAGCAGCCGAATCGCTAAAATATGCAAAACGTAAACGAATACATACAGGAATAGGTACTTCTATTTATCATATAAAATATAAACTGAACTCAACACCCGAAGAAATAATAAAACGAGCAGTTGAAGCAGTAAGTTATGCCAAAAAATATGTAGAAGATATTGAATTTTATGCCGAAGATGCTGGTAGAAGCGATAATGTTTATTTAGCCCAAGTGATTGAGGCTGTTATAAAAGCTGGAGCAACAGTCGTAAATATACCAGATACCACCGGTTATTGTTTGCCTTATGACTATGGTGAAAAAATACGTTTTTTGAAAGAAAATGTGAGCAATATTGATAAAGCTATAATATCAACACATTGTCATAATGATTTAGGAATGGCAACAGCAAACAGTATTTCAGGAGTTGTAAATGGAGCAAGACAAGTAGAAGTTACAATTAATGGAATAGGTGAAAGAGCAGGTAATACTTCGCTTGAAGAAATAGCAATGATATTGCAAAGTCACAAAGATTTGAATTATTATACAAATATAAAATCAAAAAAAATAGTTAAAGCAAGTCGTTTGGTTTCTACGCTTATGCGAATGCCTGTGCAGCCCAACAAAGCAATTGTAGGTAGAAATGCATTTGCACATTCTTCTGGGATACACCAAGATGGAGTATTAAAAAATAGAGAAAATTATGAAATAATTGACCCAAAAGAAGTTGGTATAACCGAATCGTCAATAGTACTTACAGCCCGAAGTGGAAGAGCAGCTTTGAAACATAGAACTAAAAAATTGGGTTTTGAGTTAAGCAAAGATAAGATTGATAAATTATATGAAGATTTTTTAATCTTAGCTGATAAAAAGAAAGATATAAACGATGATGACCTTTTGATATTGTTGCATGAAGAAAGACGCAGAAATAAGAAAATGAAACTTGATTTATTACAGGTTGTTTGTGGTAAAGGCTTGAAAGCTACTGCAACAGTCAAAATAATGATTAATGATACTGAGCATCTTGAATCTGCAACTGGAAATGGTCCGATAGATGCTGCATTTACAGCAGTAAAAAACATAATTAAAAGAAAAATTAAACTCGAAGAATTTCTTATTCAAGCAATAACAAGAGGTAGCGATGATATAGGAAAAGTTCATATACAAATACAACGAAAAGGCAGAATGTATTATGGATTTTCAGCAAATACTGATATCATAACAGCTTCTGTTGAAGCGTTTATTGATGCAATTGCAAATAGTTTGAATGGAAATTTGTAATTTTGTATAAAAATTAAAATTTTTCGATATTTGTTTTTACACAATTAGCTATATGATAATTATTTATAAGAATGCGTAAGCCACATTAATTAGGTCGAAGACCTTATTAGAATATTAATAGAATGCGTGAGCAACATTAAGTAGGTCAAAGACCTTAAATTTGATAAAAATGATAAATAAATCAAAAACATTATTTGATAAAATTTGGAAAAAGCATATTGTTAAAAAAATTGAGGGAGGTCCTGAAGTATTATATATAGACAAACATTTCATACATGAAGTAACAAGTCCTCAGGCTTTTGAGGGACTTTCACAAAGAGGTATTAATGTTTTCAGAACATCAAACACAATAGCAACTGCCGACCACAATGTTCCAACAATAAATCAGCACTTGCCAATTAAAGATAAGTTATCGAAAATACAAGTTGAGACATTACGCGAAAACTGTTCAAAATTTGGTGTTGAATTATTTGATTTAGAACATAAATATCAAGGAATTGTTCATATAATAGGACCTGAGCTTGGAATAACTAAGCCCGGAATGACAATTGTATGTGGTGATAGTCACACAGCAACACATGGAGCATTTGGCTCAATTGCTTTTGGTATAGGAACTAGCGAAGTCGAAATGGTTTTGGCTTCACAATGTTTGATGCAAAATAAACCAAAACAAATGAGATTAAATATTAATGGTACTCTAAATAAATATGTTACTGCTAAAGATATAATATTGTATATAATATCTGAAATTTCATCAAGTGGAGCAACAGGACATTTTATTGAATATTCAGGGTCCACTATTGACAATTTGTCGATGGACGAAAGGATGACAATTTGTAATATGAGTATAGAAATGGGTGCAAGAGGTGGAATGATTGCCCCCGACGAAACAACATATTCTTATATGACAGAAAGAGTATTTGCTCCAAAAGGTGATGATTTTGAAAAAGCAAAGCAAAATTGGACAAAATTATTTTCTGACTCTGATGCGAAATTTGATAAAGAATATCATTTCAATGCTGCTGATATTAAGCCAATGATAACATTTGGAACAAACCCAGGTATGGGTATTAATATAAATAAAACCATTCCATACTTTGAGAATCAAAAAACCGAAAAAAATGAAAATTCGTATAATAAAGCATTAAATTATATGGGTTTCAAACAAGGCGAAAGTTTAATTGGAAAAAAAATAAACTATATTTTTGTAGGAAGTTGTACAAATGGTAGGCTTGCGGATTTACGCATTTTTTCTGAAATAGTTAAAGGAAGAAAAAAAGCCGAAAATATTATAGCATATATTGTTCCAGGTTCAAAAAAAGTTGAACAACAAGCAAAAGAAGAGGGTATTGAAGATATATTAAATAAAGCAGGCTTCGAACTCCGACAACCCGGTTGCTCTGCATGTTTGGCAATGAATGATGATAAAGTTCCTCAAGGAGAGTATTGTGTTTCAACTTCAAATAGAAATTTTGAGGGACGACAAGGCGAAGGTTCTAAAACTATTTTGGCGAGTCCTTTAATTGCTGCTGTTACTGCCATTACTGGTGAAATTGTTGATTTAGACATTTTTTTTATCAGTAGGTCAAGACCTTCAGTTTAAACAAAATAAATAATAATATGGAAAAATTTATTAAATTAGAATCATTTTGTGTTCCATTGAATATGGAGAATATTGATACAGACCAGATAATTCCTGCACGTTTTTTAAAAGCAATAAATAAGGACAGTTTCGGTAAAAATTTATTTAGAGATTGGAGATATAATAAAAATAATGAACCGAAAGCTGATTTTGTTTTAAATGATTCTACGTATAACGGAAATATACTACTTGTAGGCAGAAACTTTGGTTGTGGTTCCAGTCGCGAGCATGCAGCTTGGGCAATAAAAGATTATGGTTTTAAAGTAGTAATATCAAGTTTTTTTGCTGATATTTTTAAAAATAATGCCTTAAATAATGGACTACTTCCTTTGCAGGTTTCAGATAATTTTTTGTCTTTAATTTTTGATAAAGTTTATAATAATCCAAAAACATTGATTAGAGTCGATTTAGCAAACAGTAAAATTGAAATTATTGAAACTGGAGAGTTTGAAAATTTTGAAATTAACGAATATAAAAAAACTTGTTTAATTAGTGGATACGACGATATAGATTATTTATTAAGTATTAAAAATGAAATTTCGGAGTTTGAAAAAATAGGCTCTTCGAGCCTTTAATAATATATAAGTAGGTTATCATATAAAATCGACACTTTGTAAAGTTATAACTTATTGTAATTCTGGTGTAAACAAAATTATCAATTGTTTATTATCAATTGTCAATTACTTAGGTTTAAATATTTTAACCACTGAGTTTCAAAAGTGTAAAATTTATACAAGCAGAGTAAATGGCTCGAAAAGTCTAAATAGTTTTAAACAAATGGGATCAATAAGTAAAATAAAATATCATAATTTCGAGAAATACTTAAAAAATTTCGAGGAATATATTAATGTATTAGAAAATAATAAATTTCCAGCAGATCAAATTCATCAAAAAAGAATAGGCGAAAAAACATTTTTAAATCTTAAAGGTTTGAAAAACTTTAAAGGTTTATATGCTTTTTGGAAAAAAGAGGATTTAATGTATGTTGGAGTTTCTAAGTATGTTATAAATAAATTATTTCAAGAAATAAAAGGAAATACATACAAAGAAGCAATTTTTGCCCACAAAATTGCCTATGCTGATAATAAAGATTTACCAAATAATAAAGTTCCCAAACCTATTATAAAAAAAATACAGGATACACAAATATCTAAAATGCAAATCAGTTATATTGAAATA
Source organism: Bacteroidales bacterium (assembly GCA_029938185.1). Taxonomy (GTDB): domain Bacteria; phylum Bacteroidota; class Bacteroidia; order Bacteroidales; family JAOZVK01; genus JAOZVK01. Next base: position 11,842 of record JAOZVK010000080.1, read on the forward strand.
AATAATGATATTGAGCTATATCTTTTTGAAATATTTGCTGCCTTATATTTTGAATCATTATTTAATACTTTTGAAATTGAATAAGGTCTTCGACCTTTTTAATGTGGCTTACGCATTCTATTAATGTTCTAATAACATGCAATTTAAGAAAAAGTAAATGTAGAAAAACTTTTGTATAACTCCTTAGTAAGCACCCATACAAAAGTTTTCACCTATTTAGTATAGAGCTTACTTTTTGAAATACCGTTTATTATATATCTTGCGTAAGCAACATTAAAAAGCTCGAAGAGCTACATGTTCAAAAACTTTTTACCTTCATCTGTTATCATTTCGGGAGTCCATTCTGGCTCCCATACAAGCTCAACATCAGCCTTATAGTCTTGCCAATTAGCCTCCACCACTGTTTCAACATGCTTTATAATAGTATCGCCTACGGGACAACCTCTCGCCGAAAGCGTCATAGTTACATAAATAATTTTGTCGTTGTCATTTATTTCAACTTTATATATTAAGCCTAAATCAACAATATTTATCTCTACCTCTGGGTCAATAACTGTTTTAATAACATTTACAACTTTTTGTTCTTCTTGTGATAAATTTTCTAACATTTTTATATATTTTAATTTTGATTCATAAAGGTCAGCGACCTGTTTAATGTTGCTTGCGCACGATAATATATTTTCAATGGTTCAATTAAGTCCTGTTACAAAAGTTTTTCGACATTTTCTTACTCACAATTCCTTGATTAGATTGTTTTTGTACTAATGCGTAAGCAATTATAAATAGGTCGAAGACCTTATAATGGTTTAGATATATCTTTATGATAAACAATCATAAATGTATTATATGCATACAAAACAGATGTCAATAAAAATAAACCTGCACTGATTTGAACTAATAAACTACATTTTGCAAAAACAGCAATAATTAACGATAATATTGCTGGTACATATGTATAGTAGTGAGCATTAGCTAATTTTACCGAATACATATCAGCAGGCATGGGTATTTTGTACTTACCAACTTTATCTTGATATTTTTGTAACCAAACAATAAATGGAAGTGTTTTGTACATTTGCCCCAATATCAATGACGTAAAAAACCCAAGTATTAAACTAATTCCATATGCTATACTAAATTGGATATTGAAACTTCCCATAAAATCGGGACTTAAAAAAGAAATAAAACCAAAAATGATAGTTAAAAACAACAGAATAAAAGAAAAAACTGATAATTTCAAACCTATATCTAATTTTTTTCGTAGCCTTGCTTTGTATGCATCATAATTGTACTTTATAAAAAATATTATTCCCAAAGTAATTACTATATATAGTAGTAGTAACAATATTTCATTTGGATAAAAAGTGTAAACAATGCTTATAGCAACTAAACCTAAATTACTTAAATAGTATGAATAATGCAAGTATTTTATTTTTAGCTTATGAGCTATAAAAAACATAGGTAATAACTTACTTGCTACACCTATTACAAGCATCATAAACCAACCTATTATTCCAAAATTTGCATGTATCTTTAGCAATTCAACATTTGATTTTCCTATCCAAGAATAAGATGTATTAAGTATAATAAAAATACCTAATAAGATTGTAAGCAAAAGCCAAAACACTGATGTTACAATAAATCTAATTTCAACACCTCTTTGACTCGAACTAAGTGAACTTTTTATTGCATTAATTGCAAACAAAAAAGTAGAAACAATAACTAAAGTTGCACCTATTTCTATAAGTATTGTTAATAAAATATATGAATACCAAAAACTAATTGCCATAAGAATAGTTCCTAATCCAAGAGTAAAAAAACTTATATATGCCAAAATTTCGCTATATAATTTTACCTCCATAACAACTGGTATTAATTGATATAATGCTCCATAGATAATCATAGTTATCCAACCTAATACCAACACATGTACTATTCCTAGTACTTTGGGTCCTATATACAAACTCACAATATCGTCTGATGCAAAAAACAACATAACTGATGCCGCTATAAATGCTAAAGCTCCAAAAACATAATGTGGTAAAACTACATTAGGTGAGGGAGCATTTTTTGTGCTTAAACCTGCCTTCATTTTTTATAAATTATAAATTTAATATTATTTTCATCTACTTCTTTAGTTGCATAAATATATCCTCTGTTTTCTAATTCAGGCAATAGATATTGAGGCAACCTCTTGTGATGCACATATAAGGCATCATTATCGTTCATTGTTTCAACTTCTTGAAGTATTGTAACCATAGGCATAGGCATTTCCAAATCCCTAACATCTACTTCTTTCATTTTGTCTTTAAAATTTTGTTCGGCTTGTTCAAAACTCATTGCTTTACTTTCATTTTTGGTTTCAACAATATCTTGTTTTTCTTCTTTTGATTTTGTAACAAAAGTATATACAACTTTATCCTCTGGACGTTCAACTTTGTAGTCATAGCCCTTTTTTTCTAACTTATTTAATAATGGAACAGGCTCAAACGAATTAACAATTAGTAAAGTTTCATCTGCATTTAATGTTTTTAAACTTTCCATAATTGCATGAAAAGGATCGGTTCCTGATTCAAGAATTGGACGAACATCTAATTTTACTATTTTCTTATTTTTCATATCTAATAATTCATTATATTTGGACAAATTGGTTTCTTCCATATTTTGGTCATCATATTCAACAACAAAACCAATATCTTCTAATTTTTTTAAAATAATATTAGCAGTTGTACCTCCTATTTTTGCAGCATCTTTTACTGATACTCTAGGGGCAAGAAGTTTACGCAAAAATGGATTTTGCAATTTTCTAAAATTCTTATTTACTGATGCAATAACATCAATAGCCAATTTATTTTGATTTATTATTTTTGATATTTTTGTATCTTTAGTAATCATTTTTATATTATTATTTTTTTACAAAAGTAAATAAAAAATATTATTTGAACTATACCTATATATAGGTATTTTTGTACTCTTATTTAAAAATCTATTATTTATAATATACTTTAAATGGTACAAT
>JAOZVK010000494.1 GCA_029938185.1 Bacteroidales bacterium
ACTTTTAATTTGCGATTGTTTTTGAAAAAAAGAACTGTTTTTGTGAGTTCTGAAATTGGTTACAATTAATAATTATTTTGATTATTGAGAAATACAAACATGCAATATTTCTTAAATATCAAAGCAAAATTATAAATTTTAAGGCTACCAGTCAGAAGTTGGACAGTCTTGTTTATCAGGTGTTTCGTAACAGGATAAAAATCAATCCTGTTAATCCTGTCAAAAAATAAAATAATGTCCAATACTATACGTATAGCCAATTTTAACAAATTAAAATAGATAAATATGTCAAACATGAAAAATACTCAAAAATGAGAGCTAACAATAAGATAAATAATAATTTAGAAAAACATTTCACAGCTTCAGCCTTGATTTTAAACAATGAGGGTAAAATACTATTGCTATACCACAAAAAGTTAAATGTTTGGCTTTATCCAGGTGGACATATCGAAAGTAACGAAACTCCAGACGAAGCTGTAATAAGAGAAGTTTTTGAAGAAACAGGATTAGAAGTTGAAATTACTGGAAGTCCTGATAACTCATTAGCTGATAAAGAAGCTGATGTTACTGTTCTACAAAACCCCTATGTTATCCTTTGTGAGCATATTAACGGCAAGCCACCTCATTACCATATTGATTTAATTTATGTTTGTAAAATAAATAAATACAATAAATTGGAATACAATAAAGAAGAATCTAAGGATATTGGTTTTTTTGGAAAAGATGAAATTCAAAAAATCCCATTATTTCCAAATTTTAAAACATTACTTGAAAAATTTTTTTAGCAAAAAAAGCTACTTAATGGACAAATACTAATTGATATATTATTTATAAAAATATAATTATCTTTTTTTAATTAAAAAAATAGTTAATGTGAACATTATTATTATTATGCAAACACCTTATTTACAGTAAAAAATAAAACAATATCCATATTTTGAATTTCAATTATTATATTTTTACATATATTTAAGTTAATATAAAAAAGTATTTGTATTGATTTTTCATTAAAATTATATAAATTTAAAAAAATTATTTAAATAAGTATCGTTGTTAAATAAAATTTAGCTTGTATAAGCAAAATAGTATTTTCAAACAGCTTATTATAGTTTAAATATATTACAAATTATAAAGTATTCAAACATTATAAAACCTTTAAACACAATTATTATGGGATTTTGGAACAAACTTAAAGGAGAATTAATTGACATTATAGAATGGCTCGACTCATCAAGTGATACAATGATGTATCGTTTTGAAAGACAAAATAATGAAATAAAAAATGGAGCAAAACTTACTGTAAGAGAATCACAAGTTGCAGTATTTATTAATGAGGGGCAGGTTGCTGATGTTTTTCCTCCGGGAATGTATACATTATCAACACAAAATTTGCCAATATTATCAACTCTAAAAGGTTGGAAGTATGGATTTAATAGCCCTTTCAAGGCTGAAGTGTATTTCATAAATACAAAAAGATTTACAAATCAAAAGTGGGGAACTCCCAACGTGTTTTATATCAGAGATGCAGATTTTGGACGAGTAAGTCTAAGAGCTTTTGGAACATATACTATAAAAGTGGCTGATCCTGTCAAATTTATAAAAGAAATAGCAGGAACTGATGATGAGTTTACTACTGATGAAATGAAGGGCGAGCTAAGAAGTTTAGTCGTAACACAATTTATTGATGCAGTAGGTGAAAGCAAACTTGCATTACTGGATTTTGCTCAAAATTATAAAGACTTATCAAACTTTTGTCAAAAAAAATTAGGCGAAGAGTTTATAGAGTACGGATTAGAAATAAATAAATTCTTAATTTCAAGTATTAGTTTACCTGAAGCACTTCAGGCAAAGCTTGACGAAGGAACAGGTATGAATATGTTGGGTGATATGAACAAATATAGCCAAATGAAAGCAGCAGATTCAATGGAAGCAGCAGCCAAGAATCCAGTTTCGGGCGGTGGTATGGAAGGTATGATGGGAATGGCTATGATGAATCAAATGATGAATCAAAACCAAAATCAAAACCAAAATCAAAATCAACAAAACCAATACCAGCAACAGCAGCAACAGCCGCAGTATCAACAAAATGCTCCACCACCAATGCCACCTTCAGTCAAATTTTATGTTTCTATTAATGGACAACAAACAGGACCGTTTGACCTAAATACATTACAGCAGATGGTCGCTCAAAATCAAGTTAATAAACAAACTTTTGTATGGAAAGATGGAATGGCTGGCTGGAAAGCTGCAGGTCAAGTACCTGAATTAAATAATTTATTTGGAGCTGCTCCACCACCACCACCTCCACCAATGTAAAAGTTAAGGTCTTCGACCTATTTATAAATTGCTAATGTATTAGTGCAAAGGTAATATAATCAGTAAGTTATGAATAAGTAAATGTTGAAAAACTTTTGTAACAGTACTTAGTGCAAAAAAGGGTTAGTATAATTTAATAATCTAATCCTTTTTTTTATTTGTAACATTTTAGCAAATATAATAAAACCTTTACTTATAATACTCCCCAAATTTATTATGCTTTAAATGGTACAATTATTCAATGATACAATGGTACAATACTTTGATTAATAATTGATAACAGTTTGTTAATATTAAAACTATAACCGTTTAGAGTATATTAAAAAATTAAAATTATTTTTAGTATATATACTAAATTAACTTATGAATTTTATAAATCTTTATGTATTGTTATTCAGTATTTTGTATAATTATATTATTGAATAATGGAACATTTATAAACAACTTTTTTTCAATAAATACCTAAATATACTATATTTGCGAGTTTAGTCAGATTTAATTTGACTTATTAAGTACTCTAACAAAAGTTCTTCGACATTTATATTTTGATAAATTGCGTATTATTAGAGTGTTAAAAGAATGCGTAAGCAACATTAAATAGGTCGAAGACCTTAGTTCATAATTTAAATAATTCAAAGAAATATTGTATATGATAACTTTATTATTAAAACCATTTATTTTTTTTGTACTACTATTAGATGCAAATTCAGTAGGTACAAAAGCATTGGTAAGTTCAAGTATTTGTATAAGTGAAAATAAAAAATTTTATAATGCAAAATCAGATAGTATAATAGATTTTGCTAAAAAATATTTAGGAATAAGGTATGTGTATGGAGGTAGCTCTCCAAAAGGTTTCGATTGTTCTGGCTTTGTTTATTATGTTTTCAAAAAAAATAATATTAAATTACCACGCTCGTCAAGATATTATGCCAAATTAGATAATAGTATTGATATAAAAAACTTTAGTAAAGGAGATATTATACTGTTTAGTGGAACAAATAATAATTTAAACAGAGTTGGACATGTGGGAATTATTATTAGCAATAATAATGAAAATTTAGAATTTATACACTCCTCATCAGCAAAAAGAAGAGGGATTGTTATAACAAATTTCAATAAAAGCAGAGCTTACAAAAAAAGATTTATTGGTATAAGAAGAGTGATTAGTAATGAATAATGTATAATTAATAATTAATAATTAATAATTAATAATTTTGCTTACGCTTGATAAACAGTATGATATAAAAAAACAAAAGTTTCGATTTTATACAATTACTTACTTAAAACAGACAACTTGATAATATAAAATGGAAAAACAAAAAATAAAAAAACGAAATTGGACAGAACTTATTCTTGAAAGTGACACAACAGTTGCTCGTGAATTGTTACAAACTTACAAAGAGGGAAATATAGTAGAGCTTGGCGAAGCCCTAAAAATAAATTATGAAAATAGTATTAGTGGTGCTGAATTAGAGTTACTAACTCATTTGAGATATTTAATGGAGCATATTATTCTATTACGGTTTTCTGATGATTATAAAACACAAGAGCAATGGGAAAAAATTTGTAGATTGAGAAGTAATATAGATGATGATTTGGAATGGAATGATTGTCTTAATGAAAATTCTATAAAAAACGAATGGAAAAGAGCTTTTCTAAGTGCTAAAGAATTAGCTACTATTTTTGCGCCACAAGCAAGCAAACTAAAAAAACTAAAGTGGTTCGAGGTTTTTGAACAATCATATCACCCAAGCGATTATGGCAAATAAAGATAGAAATGCAATTTTAAGTCATCTCAAAAACTTGATGATGCATATTATTAAATTGGGTACTCAAAAAGAAAAAAAAGGAAACAGTTGGAAACGGTCAATTGAAAATTCAAGAAAAGGAATTGAAGACGTTCAGGATAAAATCCCAAGTCTAAATGATGAATTCCTAAAAAAGAACTGGGACAAAACTTTTGAAAAAGCAAAAAAAGAAGCTG
>JAOZVK010000495.1 GCA_029938185.1 Bacteroidales bacterium
TTGTGTAACTTTGCGGTTAAAAAGCGGCTAACTTAAAACTGGTAGCCTACAAATACGTAAGCAACTATAAATAGGTCGAAGACCTTATAAGCATTTTTTTTGACAATATATTTTTACTATTTTGTGAGCTAAAAATATACAATTATACTCTAAATGGTTATAGTTTTAACATTAATAAACTGTTATCAATTATTAATCAAAGTATTGTACCATTGTATCATTGAATAATTGCACCATTTAAAGTATAATGATATTAAAAGGCTCAAAGAGCTAAAAACCCTAATTTTTGTTTTTTTAGATGATATTAAATAGATTGACAATAAATATTTTAAGATTTGTTATATTACTATTAATTCAAGCATTGATATTAAATAATATACAGCTAACATCATTAGGAATATCACCTCATCTGTATATATTATTTATTTTATTATTGCCATTTGAAGTACCTCCATGGGGGGCGCTTTTGTTATCGTTTTTCATGGGCTTATTGGTTGATATTTTTGATGATACATTAGGATTAAACACCTCAGCTTCTGTACTTGCAGCTTATTTTAGACCATATATTTTGCAAATTATCGCTCCACGTGATGGTTACGAAAGTGGAACAAATCCTAATATAAGTTATTTTGGATTTGCATGGTTTTTAAAATACTCTGGTTTAATAATTTTTTTTCATCAATTTATTTACTATTTGGTAGATATGTTTACTTTTATAGATTTTCATATAACAATTCTTAAAATACTTATAGGTACAATTTTCACTACTCTAATTATTTTAATAAGTCAATATTTTTTACACGCAAAAAATAAATCTGCTCTTTAACGCTATAAACGGCAATTAAGAATTATGAATTGTTTTCCAACATAAAATTAAATTTAAAAAAAATTTGTTAAAAAAACAAAGTTTTACAACATAATAGTAAATAAATATTTTCAATCTATTTTTTAATATAAAGATACTAACTGTAAAATGGAACAGCAATATAAAAATAGAAAATATGTATTTATGGTAACAATTGTACTTGTAAGTATTATTTTCATTGCTCGTTTATTTGTATTACAAGTTTTGGATTCTACATATAAATTATCTGCCGAGAATAATGTTTTTCGATACGTAACCCAGTATCCTGCACGAGGTCTTATTTTTGATAGAAACGAAGAACTACTTGTATACAACGAAGCTGCCTATGATTTAATGGTAGTTCCCAGACATGTAAAAGATTTTGATACTACCGATTTATGCAAAATTCTTGAAATAACAAAAACTAAACTCATTGAAGAGCTTCAAAAAGCAAAAAAATATTCAGGTTATAAACCGTCAATAATTGTTACACAAATATCATCAAAAAAATATGCAATTCTTCAGGAAAAAATGTTTAAATTCAAAGGTTTCTATGTTCAAACAAGAACTCTAAGAAAATATCCAAGTTCAATAGCTGCTCATGTATTGGGTTATGTTGGCGAAGTTAATGATAGGATAATTAAAAGACAACCATACTATAAATCAGGAGACTATATTGGTATAAGCGGTATTGAAAAATCATATGAAAAAGAACTTAGAGGAAACAAAGGGATTAAAATATTTCTTGTAGATGTACACAATAGGATAAAAGGAAATTACAAAGATGGAAAATATGATTCGGTTGCAACTGTTGGTTCAAACCTAATAACATCACTAGATGCCCAGCTACAAAAATATGGAGAAATATTGATGAAAAACAAAAGAGGAAGTGTTGTTGCAATTGAACCTGCTACAGGAGAAATTCTTTCACTTGTAAGTAGTCCAAATTATGACCCAAATTCATTTGTAGGAAGAAATAGAGCAAGAAGCTATAAAACCTTAGCAAATGATAATAAAAAACCATTGTTTAATAGAGCTTTAAGAGCACAGTATCCACCAGGTTCAACTTTTAAAATGGTAAATGCTTTAATTGGACTTGAAGAAAAAGTTATAAACCCAAAAAGTGTTTTTGTAAGTAATTACGGATATAGAGTAGGTAGTCATGTTGTAAAAGATCATATAGGTGGTCCTGTTACTTTTTTGATGTCATTACAGCATTCAAGCAATGTTTATTATTGTAATGTTTTTCAAAGAACAATTGATGATAGAAAATTTACAACAGTAAGCAAAGCATATAATAACTGGAGACAACATGTACAATCTTTTGGTCTCGGAAAAAAACTAAATACTGATTTATCTCACGAGTTAGCAGGAATTATATATGATGCAGATTATTATAATAAATATTATGGCAAAAATAAATGGAAGTCATATACTATCATTTCAATGGCTATAGGGCAGGGTGAACTTGGTTTTACACCATTACAAATAGCAAATATGGTTGCAACAATAGCAAACAGAGGATATTATAAAACACCTCATATTGTAAAAAAAATAATGGGTAAAGATTCAATTGACAGAAGATTTTTTACAAAACATTATACAAATATCAAGCCTGAATATTACAATTATATTGTTGATGGAATGGAACTTGTTGTAAATGCTGGAACTGCAAGAAGTGCTTTTGTTCCTCATATTACAATTTGTGGAAAAACAGGTACAGCTCAAAACCCTCATGGAAAAGATCATTCAATATTCGTAGCTTTTGCCCCCAAGGATAATCCTAAAATAGCAATAGCAGTTTATGTTGAAAATGCAGGATATGGCTCAACATGGGCAGCACCTATTGCTAGTTTAATGATTGAGAAATATCTTACTGATTCTATTTCAAGACCATATGTTGAAAAAAGAATTATTGATGCTAATTTAATTGATATAGAATAAATTGACAAGAAAAGTAAATATAATAAATAGTATAGACTGGGTAACAATATTGCTCTACTTAGCTCTGGTTTTTATGGGCTGGTTAAATATATATGCAGCAGTTTTTAACGAAGAACATCAAAGTATATTTGATTTATCTCAAAGATACGGTAAACAGATGTTATGGATAATAATTGCAATCGGTATAGCAATCGTTTTATTTATAATTGATAGAAAGGCTTATCCGGCATTTTCATTTATCGTATATGGAATAACTATAGTAATGCTAATATCTGTTTTGATATTTGGTAAAGAAGTACATGGAGCAAGATCATGGTTTGAAATAGGTAATTTTAGACTACAACCAACCGAGTTTGCAAAGCTTGCAACAAATCTGGCATTAGCTAAATTTTTAAGTTCTCATAATTTTAATATATACAAACCACGGAATCTTGTAATTATTGGTATGATAATTATTTTACCTGTAATACTTATTATATTACAAAACGATACAGGTTCTTCATTGGTATATATAGCTTTTATTTTGGTTCTTTACAGAGAGGGTTTGCCAGGAATTGTTTTAGTGCTAGGTATTGCAATTGTTCTTCTATTTATATTAGCTTTATTTGTAGAGCTTTTGGCTATTGTGTTAATTTTACAATTATTAGCATTATTAGTATATTATATATTAAGCAAAGACATTAAAAATACAAGTAAGGGATTGTTATTTTTTATAGGTATTTCTGGCATATTTTGGATTATTAATGAGTTATATTTTAATATACAAATCCATTATATTATTGTTTTTGCGGTGATAACTTCATCTCTGTTTTATTTATTGGTGGCATATAAAGATAGGTTAAAATATGTATATCTTATTATTAGTCTTTTAATATTCTCGTTATCATTTAGTTATTCAGTAGATTATCTGTATTTTAATGTTTTAGAAAAACATCAAAGAAGAAGAATTAATGTTCTTTTTGGAATAAATGACGATATAAAAGGTCCTGGCTATAATGTTCATCAATCGAAAATTGCGATAGGCTCTGGTGGTTTATATGGAAAGGGCTATCTGCAAGGAACACAAACAAGATATGATTTTGTTCCAGAACAGACAACAGATTTTATTTTTTGTACCATTGGCGAAGAATGGGGTTTTGTTGGTACTACAGCTGTTGTTCTTTTATTTATATTTCTATTAATAAGGGTGATATATCTTTCTGAGCAACAAAAATCAAAATTTACCCAAATTTATGGATACGGACTAGTCTCAATTCTATTTTTTCATTTTGTAGTAAATATAGGTATGACTATTGGTTTAGCGCCAGTTATAGGAATCCCCTTACCTTTTTTTAGCTATGGAGGCTCATCATTGTGGTCTTTTACTATATTATTGTTTATCTTCATCAGATTAGATGCAACCAAAGGTGAACTATTGTAGTTATACTTTCAATGGTTCAATTATTCAATGGTTCAATGGTTCAATTATTCAATGGTACAATGGTACAATTATTCAATGGTACAATG
>JAOZVK010000496.1 GCA_029938185.1 Bacteroidales bacterium
TTTTAATTTGCCATTGTTTTTGTTCAATTTGACGCTTTTTGTGAGTTCTGATACCTCCAATGGTTCAATTATTCAATATTTTGATTAATAGCTCATAACATTTTTATAATTTTTTTTTAAAAACCTAATTTAGTATATGTAGATATTAGTACTTAGTTTATTATTTTCAAACTACTAAACAAAATGGCATGAGTATTGACATTCTATCTACACATTTTTTTTGTATAAAAAAAATGACAATTTGGCATTTTAAAAGAATAAAGGTTTTTAACCTAATTTGATATAAAAATGCTGAAAAACTATTTAGTGCTTTACCAAAAGATTTATTTTATAATATACATGTCATGAATGACAAAAATGAACAAATGAGCAATCAATTTCTATTACCATTGGTTGATGAAAGCCACGGATTTATACCAGTAATACCTGAAAATATTGATGATCCTATTAAAGATGCAGATATACCAGAAATACTTCCAATATTACCACTTAGGAATACAGTTTTGTATCCTTTTGTTTTTTTACCGATTTCGGTAGGTAGAGAATCATCTGTGGAGCTTATAAAAACAATATACGAAGAAAACAAAATTATAGGTATTGTAGCTCAAAGAGACAGCTTTATTGATAAACCTTCTATGGAAGACTTATATGAAATTGGTACTTTAGCAAAAATTTATAAAATAATCAAAATGCCTGACGACTCAATATCAGTAATTATAAGGGGTGAAAGGCGAATCAAAATAAACAAGATAGTAAATGACGAACCGTATTTACAAGCTGAATTTCAGACACTAAACGATGTTTTGCCACCCGAAGATGATAAAGAGTTTGAAGCTGTTGTAAGTTCAATTAAGGATATGTCAATAAAAATAATACAATTATCAATAAATATCCCAAATGAAATAACTATAGCTATTAAAAATATTGATAATATATCGTTTCTTATTAATTTTATTTGTACAAACACAGATTTTCCAACAACTGATAAACAAAATCTTTTGGAAATAACTGATTACAAAGAAAGAATTAAGTTACTAATGGAACTCTTGGCAAAAGAAGTACATAAACTTGAACTAAAAGATGATATACAAACTAAAGTAAAAACAGAAATAGAACAAGAGCAAAGAGAATATTTTCTAAACCAACAAATAAAAACAATTCAGGACGAACTTGGTGCTAACCCTGCTGACAACGAAATTAAAGATCTAAAAACAAAGGCAAAAGGAAAGAAATGGAATAAGGAAACTGAAAAAGTTTTTAAAAAAGAACTTGATAGACTCAAAAAAACTAATCCTACTTCTCCCGATTATTCAAACCAACTTACATATCTTCAGATATTACTCGAACTTCCATGGAATGAATATACAAAAGATAATTTTAATCTTAAACGTGCCGAGAAAATTTTAAATAAAGAACATTTTGGACTTGATAATATTAAAGATAGAATATTACAACACTTAGCTGTATTAAAGCTAAAAGGCGATTTAAAATCACCAATATTATGTTTATATGGTCCTCCAGGAGTTGGTAAAACATCATTAGGAAAATCAATAGCAGAAGCTTTGGATAGAAAATATGCCAGAATGTCGCTAGGAGGTTTGCATGACGAGGCAGAAATAAGAGGACACAGAAAAACTTATATAGGAGCATTGCCCGGACGAATTATTCAAAATTTAAAGAAAGTAAAATCATCAAATCCTGTGTTTGTTCTTGATGAGATTGATAAAGTAGGAAACGATTTTAGAGGCGATCCTTCTTTTGCATTATTAGAAGTATTAGACCCAGAACAAAATAACTCGTTCTATGATAACTATCTTGAGTTAGAATACGATTTATCAAAAGTAATGTTTATTGCAACAGCTAATTCACTGAGTCCCATAAAGCCTGCTCTAAGAGATAGAATGGAAATGATAAATGTTACAGGATATATTGTTGAAGAAAAAATAGAAATTGCAAAACGGCACCTTATTCCTAAACAATTATTAGATCATGGAGTAGAAAAAAAACAACTAAGTTTTAGTAAGAAAGTTATTGAAGATATTATTATTAATTATACTCGCGAATCGGGTGTTAGACAATTAGATAAAAAACTGGCCGAAATAATTAGAAAAATTGCTAAAATGATTGCTTTTGATGAAAAATTTAATAAAAAGCTTAAAATAAATGATATTAGTAAATTGCTTGGTGTTGCACAGTTTATTAGTGAAAAATATCAGGGTAACGAATATGCAGGCGTTGTTACAGGCTTGGCATGGACAGCTATGGGTGGGCAAATATTGTTTGTTGAAACAAGTTTGAGTAAAGGTAATGGTAAGCTCACATTAACAGGTAATTTGGGTGAAGTTATGAAAGAATCGGCTATTCTTGCACTTGAATATATAAAAGCTCATGCATCTTTGCTAAACCTAAATGATGATGTATTTAATTCATGGAATGTGCATATACATGTACCCGAAGGTGCTATTCCTAAAGATGGGCCATCGGCAGGAGTTACAATGGCTACATCAATAGCATCAGCATTTACTCAACGAAAACTAAAAAGAAATTTGGCAATGACTGGCGAAATTACACTAAGAGGCAAGGTGATGCCTGTTGGTGGAATTAAAGAGAAAATTTTGGCAGCAAAAAGAGCTGATATTAAAGAAATTATTTTACCAAAAGATAATGAAAAAGATATTATAGATATAAAAGATATTTATATTAAAGGTCTTAAATTTCATTATGTTGATAAAATTGATGAAGTTTTAAATATTGCTATCTCAAAATATAAAATTGACAATCCTTTAAAAATAAAGTAAGGTCTTCGACCTATTTTATGTGGCTTACGCATTCTTGTAAACAACTGCCATATAGTTGATTGTACGAAAACAAATACTGAAAATTTTTGTTAGACTACTTATAACTTAATAGGTGAAATTTTTTATGCTTTTCATATATGAAAAGTATTGAACAAGGAATTTAGAGTATAATTACAATTTAAAATCATGTATAAAAAAATTAAAGAAAGTGCAAGAGATTTGTTTTTTAAAATTTGGTATTGGTATGTAAGTACTATTGATAAAAATGCCGAAATTATTTTTATGAATTATGGATATTCTAAAGGTAATAATAAAATAGATTTAAAAGAAGAAGATGTTATTGATAGGTATTCGATTCAGCTTTATGATTTTGCAGCAAGCGGACGAGGTTTTAGAACAACAAGTAATGTCGAAGGGCTTGATGTTTTGGAAATTGGCTGCGGTAGAGGCGGAGGATTATCATATGTGAATAAGTATTTAAAACCTAAAACAACACATGGAGTTGATTTAAATAAAAAAGCAATTGAGTTTTGCACAAAACAATATACTCAATCAAATGCAACATTTCAGCAAGGAGATGCACAAAATCTAAATATTGCTGACAATAGTTTCGATATAATAATTAATGTTGAATCGTCGCATAGGTATCCTAATATGGATAAATTTCTTCAAGAAGTGTATAGAATCTTGCGTCCGGGTGGCTCTTTTTTATTTACAGATTTTAGATTCGATAGTGAAATGGAAGAACTCAACAATCAACTGGACAGCTCAAAACTAAAAGTTTTGGATTATGTTGATATTACCAGTAATGTTGTTGAATCTCTAAAATTTGATACAGAACGCCGTCATAATTTAGTAAAAAAACTTGTACCTAAGTTTTTACACAATATTGCTTATGATTTTTCGGGTTCGTTTGGCTCAGATACTTATTTGTTTTTCTTAACAAAACAATATGAATATTTCTACTATGTTATAAAAAAAGAAGAATGATATTTTTCAAGCTGTGCAATCAAAGTCCGTAAGGACGATATCTATTGTTAAACCATGATGATAATCGTGGTATTAAAAGACTTATGACATAAAGTCCCTATAGGGACGGACTCATTTGCTTTATTCCCACAACTATCAATAGTTGGCTACCCGTCAGAAGTTGGACAGTCTTGTTTATCAGATGTTTTGTAACAGGATAAAAATCAATCCTGTAAATCCTGTCAAAAAATAAAATAATGTCCAATACTATACGTGTAGCCAAATAGTTCGTCCTATCGGACTTTTGTTTTGCTCAGAGTCTAGCAGCGTATAATAACTCTGTGATACTTTGTGAAATTTTACTATGTGCTTAAACTCAGAACTCACAAAAACAGTTCTTTTTTTCAAAAACAATCGCAAATTAAAAGTTAATATAGGTTCAGAACTCACAAAAATAGTTCTTTTTTTTTAAAACAATCGCAAGTTAAAAGTTAATAAAGAGCAAGTTTCAATTTCCACCTAACA
>JAOZVK010000497.1 GCA_029938185.1 Bacteroidales bacterium
ATTATCAAGTTGGCATAACTAGCAATTATGCTATTGTGGGGGCATATAATGCAGATGAAAAAAAAGGTAGTGCATATATATTTGAAAAAAACAATTCTGATGAATGGGGAGAAGTAAAAAAAATTGTTGCTTCTGATGGAGTAAAAGACGATTTTTTTGGCTGTAGCGTTGCCATATCTGACAATTATGCTATTGTGGGTGCATATGGAAATGATGAAAAAAAAGGCAAAGCATATATATATTACCCCAGTAATATAAATTCAGATCCTCAAAACACACAAGTATGCGAATCTACAAGTGCGGATTTTAGTGTTAGTGTAGATGGTAATGCAACATACAAATGGCAAGTTAATAAAAGTACTAGTTTTGTGGATATTTCTACTACAGAATATAGTGGAGTAACAACAAATAAGCTAACAATTACAGCAGCACCAAGCAGTATTAACGGCTATAAATACCGATGTGTAGTAACTCTCGATGGTAAAGAAGAAAATAGTAGTGTAGCAACACTTACAGTACACGAAAAAACTACAATAAGCACACACCCACAAGATGCTAGCGCAAACGTAGGGGGTGATGCAATTATATTGAGTGTAGAAGCAAGCGGAACAAATTTAACATACGAATGGGAAAAAGATAATAAAAATATTGCAGAATCAAGCAAATCAATATCAATTGAAACAAAAGTTGTTAATTCTGGTAGTTATAAATGTATTGTAAATGGAACATGCTCAAATGTAACAAGTGAGGAGGCTAATGTGCTTATAGAAGAGGCTGGTAATAAGGATGTTGGTAATAATAATGGTGGCAAAACAGTATTTTCGCCAAATGGAGATGGACAAAATGATGTTTGGATTGCACCAGACGGAAAAACCTACCCTGAGCATAAACTTGTTATTTACAATAATATTGGAGAAGTAATTTATAGCTCAAATTCGTATAACAATGATTGGGACGGGACTCATAATGGCACAAAACTGCCATCGGGTACTGTATGTTATTTTGTGTTTGTAAAAGGTAGTGATATTGTTAAAGGAACTATTGCTATTTTATATAAATAAATGCTTTTTGAGTCTTTTTAAACTATTAATGGTTCAATGATTCGATGGTTCAATCTTTTATTAAATCTTTATATGTTATTATTCAATATTTTGTATCATTGAATAATTGAACCTTTTAAAGTATAAATAGGCTACCCGTATGGAAGTTAGACAGTCTTTTTTTTCAAGTAGTTTTAATCATAGAATTAAAGTAAAGATTAGCGAAACTTTGTGGTTAAAAAGCGTCTAACTTAAAACTGGTAACCTATAACTAAGCACCTGTACAAAAGTTTTTACCTATTTAGTATAGAGCTTACTTTTTTTGAAATACAGTTTATATATATCTTGCGTAAGCAACATTAAAAAGGTCGAAGACCTTAAGTTTCACAATTTTTAAATAAAATAAATTTTTAAAATAAATAATAATGAAAATAAAATTAATAATTATAAGTTTATTGCTTGTTTTTTCGATAAAAACCGAAGCACAGAATTATACACATTATAATCTATATTCGCAGAACAATTATTTATACAATCCGGCATCAACTGGCGAAAACCCTTGGCTTACAGCATTTTTAAATACACATTTACAATGGGTAGGTTTTGACGGTGCGCCTCGTGTAAATACATTTGGTATACATAGCCCTGTTAATAAAAATATGGGTTTGGGCTTAAATGTTTCTCAGTCAAGCTATAGTATTATAAACAATCTTGATGCTAAACTGAGCTACTCTTATAGATTAAAATTTGCTAAAGATAATTTTCTTAGTTTTGGAATTTCGGCAGGTGTAATTAATAATAGTGTAGCATTTAGCGATGCTGCAAATTATGATGCAAGCGATAATAATCAGGTAGATTCTGATTTCAAAAAAACTGGTTTTGCAGCAGGAGCAGGAATATTATATAATTTCAAAAACATGGAGTTACAAGTATCATTACCACAGCTATACCAACTGGAGAATACAAATCTATATACAGTTGCATCAGTAGCATTTGATTTTTTGCCAGAAGACCCTACATGGGATTTTAAACCTTCGGTGATGATGAAAGTGCATGAAAATAGTCCTGCACAATTTGATATTAATATGACAGGAATGTGGAACAAAACAGTATGGGCAAACCTGGCACTTAGAACAAACAATAGTTTTGTTGTTGGTGCTGGTTTAAACTACAAAAACATAGGACTTGGCTATGCATTGGAGATAAACTCATCGCCAATGAACAAAATGGCAAACGGAACACATGAAATTCAGTTAATGGTTCATTTTGGCAAAAACTTTGTTAAAACCAAAATTCTAAATGAAGCTGTTGAAGTACAGACCAGCAAAAAAACAATGATTATAGGTACTGTAAAAGACAAAGATGGTAATCCTGTTGAAAATGCTAATGTTGTGGTTTTTGATGACAATAAGCAAGTTGTACAAACAAAAACAGACAAAGACGGAAAGTTTAATTTTGAACTTGAGCCAAGCAAAAAATACAAAGTAGTTACAACAGCCGATGATTGTATGAAAGAAGAAAGTAGATTAAAGGTAAAACGCAAGTCAAAGAGTGTAGAGTTGGATATAAATATAAAAAGAATAAAAGCTGGAGATTTGATAAAACTTGGAAATATTGAGTTTGAAACAGGTACTTCAAATCTTACACCCGATTCGTATAATACACTTGATAGTTTAGTTAAAATAATGAAAAACAATCCTTCAGTAAAAATTGAAATATCTGGTCATACTGATGATGTAGGTTCAGAGGCAACAAACAAGTCGGTATCCGAAAAAAGAGCAAAAACATGTTCTGATTATATAATATCTAAAGGAATTTTGGCAGATAGAATAAAAACAATAGGATATGGCGAAACTAAACCATTAGTTCCAAACGATAGTAAGGAAAACAAAGCAAAGAATCGTAGAGTTGAGTTTAAAATTATTAAATAAATTAATAATTAGTAATGGATAATTAATAATTTTGCTTGCGCCTGATAAGTAACATAATATAAAAAATAGAAATATCATTTTTAATTGTTGTTTACTTATTGATGTAATCAACCGTCAGACCGCTCCAAGCGGTCTGACGGATATTCATATTTAAATGATTATTTTATAAAAATTAAAAGAGAAAGGTTTTATGACATTATTGGATCAAATTGTTTTATTAATAACTGGCTTAACAACTGTATATCTTATTTTTAGATTTTATAAAGATTATGGAAAAGACAAATATAAAACAAGTTATAATTTTTTGTACATTACTTCATTTGCAATATTGTTTGTATCGTGTATACTTTTGATACTAAGTGGATGGAATTTGTTTGGCGATAAATGGGCTAATTGGAATTTATTACAACATGCTTTTGTCGCCACCGCCGCTATACTTATTCCTTTATGTTTATCGGTAGGACTTATGATTGAGTATCACAAAAAAAAATCAAAAAAATATATAATTTTTGCTATTATCGCATTACTATTAATTATATTAACAAGATATGAGTTTTTTACTAATAATGTTGTAAAAGTTGTAATTTATGCTGGTATTCACTCAATAGCAGGTTTATTAATTTTTTTTATCCCAATATTTGCAATTAAAAATAATAGTGCACCAAAAGGTTTTTATTTTGTAACAGTAGGAGGTGCCTTAATTGGTATAGCAGGAATAGCATTAGCTATTCTTAAATCTGGTTCTCAATTTTTATTCTTTTCAAGAGAATTTGTTTTGGCTATATTAGCCCCCTTATTATTACTAATGACACTTGCTTACATATGGGGGTTTGTTGAAAAAATAAAAAATAAAAGATTTTCAAACTATGGATAGTCCTTACAAAACGGTGTTGCTTGTCCGAAAAAATATAAAATTTAATTTTTAATGGCTTGATTCTTAAATAATTTTTATTTTTTATAATTCTAAAAAGGCTTTGTAATCATTTTATAATCACACCAGCTTTGTAGGGACTATCCAATATTAAGGGTACTCCTAAAAATAGAAATATCATTTTTAATTGTTGTATACTTATTGATGCAATCAACCGTCCGACCGCTCCAAGCGGTCTGACGGATACTCATAAGGGCTACCCGTCAGAAGTTGGATAGTCTTGTTTATCAGGTATTTCGTAACAGGATAAAAATCAATCCTGTAAATCATGTAAATCCTGTCAAAAAATAAAATAAGGTCTTCGACCTATTTAATATTGCTTACGCAAGATATATAATAAACGAAGAATAGCAATAATAAATTTATAGAGGAAACGGTGTTTTTATTTTT
>JAOZVK010000498.1 GCA_029938185.1 Bacteroidales bacterium
TCAAAAAGTAAGCTCTATACTAAATAGGTAAAAACTTTTGTATGGGTGCTTACATTATTACTTATCTATATAATTATTTTTTTAATTAAAAAAAGTATTGTTTGTTTGCTTAATTTAATATATAAACTTAATTTTGAAGCAAAAAAATACAATAATGTTAAAATTTATAATTAAAAAATATAAAAGTTATAGAAAATTAAACTTATTACTTCAATTTTCTATTAATGGTTTTGTTCTTTTTCTTTTCTGGGTTTTTTTCTACAAATTTCTAAGATATAACGTCTATATTCATTTAGCATACGAAGCAACAATAAACTATACGGTTGACTATTTGCTATATGGCAGCAAATTTATCACAGAATTATTTGGTTTTGAAACAATTATAAAAGGAAAAGTTCTTAGAATAATAGAAACAGGAGGCGTGAGACTGGACAGGGGTTGCATGGGACGCAACTTGATAGGAATGTTTGCAGGATTTATAATTGCATATCCAGGTAATCCTAAAAATAAACTATGGTATATACCTTTGGGCGTATTCTTTATTACAATTATAAATATGGTTAGAATAAGTGGATTAGTGATAATTTCATCATGTTGTCCTGACAATATAGATATTAATCATTATATAGTTTTTCAATCCGCAGTACTTATTTTAACATTTCTTATGTGGGGCTTATGGATAAATAAATTTAGAAAAAAATGAGGCTCTTCGAGCCTTTTATGTTGCTTATGCATAAAAACCCCCACTATTATTAATTAGGAAATTACGAATTATAAATTACGAATTGGTTTACACCTAAATATAAATATTTTACAAAAAACAAATCGGAAAGTTATTTTTTAACGATTCCTTAACAGTCAATTAAGCGAGAAAACTAAGTAGCTTTACAAAAGTTTTTCGGTATTTATTTTTGTACAATTAATTATACGACAGTTATTTGTAAGAATGCGTAAGCCACATTAAATAGGTCGAAGACCTTATTGTTTAAAATAAGCAAAACAATATTAAAATTATGTATAAAAAATTTATAATATTAATAATATCACTGATAAGCTTTTCTTGTACAAGTATAAAAAAAAGTACTACAAATTGTTCAACAAAATATCCTATTTTGTTGGTACATGGAGTGGCATACAGAGATGATATTAAAATATTGCCATACTGGAGCAAAATACCTTCAAATTTGCGTAGACATGGAGCAAAAATATACTTATCAAAACAAAATGCTTTCAATTCTCATATAGACAACGCATTGCAGATAAGAAAGCGAATAATAAAAATATTAGAAAAAACTGGTGCAAAAAAAGTTAATATCATAGCCCACTCAAAAGGAGGAATAGAATCAAGATACTTAGTGTCAAGACTTAATATGGATAATATGGTAGCAAGTATAACCACATTGGCTACACCTCACAGAGGTAGTATTATTTCCGATACTGTTTTAAGTTTTATTAAACGAAAAAAACTAACACATGTAACCGTAAAAATTTTTAATTCGTATGCAAAAATAATTGGTGACAAAAATCCAAATGTTTTAAAAGCTGCTCGCGAACTTAGCAATGATTTTATGAAACATTTTAATCAAACTACTCCAAATGTTGAAAATGTTTATTATCAAAGTTATATTGGTGTTGTGAGTAATACATATCCCGATTTTTTTATTACAATTCAAGAAAAACTTTTAACAAAAAATGAGGGTTGTAATGATGGTGTAGTATCTCTAAAATCTGCAAAATGGGGAAACTTTCGTGGAATAGTAAAATCCGATGACAATTTTGGTGTTTCGCACTTTGATATAGTAGGAATGCGATTTGTATCGGAAGTTAGCACATTCGATGCCAATAAATTTATTATAAATATTGTTAAAGACCTTAAATTGAGGGGGTTTTAGGAACACCCTAATAACAATTTTCATTAATGCTTTAATCTGGTCTTATAAAAAATTTTGCTGAAGTATTAAGTAGTCTAACAAAAGTTATTCTGCATTTGTTTTTTTACAATTAAAAAAAGTTTATTTTTTATTTTTTTCTAAATTTATAACATAAATTGCATCAAGAACTAACATCTAATCTATACTTATTTTTCGTTCTTTTGCTTTTTCCTTTACAGATTTAAACCACTGTTTATCACTTTTATAACTGCCTACTGTCGGCGTGGCATTAAAGCCACACCAACAGTTTTACACAGGCAAAATGTAACAAACCAGTACACTAATTCTGTTTTTTTCTTTTTTTGTTTTCTCCAAAGTATTCACTATAAGCATTATCTATCCAGCCCCAAGCAAATTTATTTAAGTTTGCATCTGTCGAAATTAGAATAACAACATCAGTTTTTTCTATTTCTGCTTTTAAATTTGCATTTTCAGTTTTTACCTCACCATCAAAGGTATCAGGATAAATTGTTTTATTGTAATACCAAAATTTTCCATTATCAAAAAAATGATTTGAAAACCCTGCATTAAACATCAACCAATAAAAACTATCGGAAACAACTATTGATTTTAAATATTCTCTATCCTTTTTTATAAAAGATATTTCAGGATAAGCCAAAGGTTTGTTGTTTAAAGATATACATAAATTTAGAGTTCTCTCAATATCCCTATCTTCCTTTTCTGGCGTATTTTTAATATCTATATTATTCCATTTTATAGTTGGTAGATTTTTTCCTGTCTTTTTTATAATATATTTAGCAATAGAATCCATTGCTAATGTCATTCCATATTTGCTCCAATGGATTCCTGTTTGTGGAAATAAGGGATATTCCGATTTGTTTTTTTGCTCTATAAACCATTTATGAAAATCTATAAAATAGATTTTATGCTTATTCAATTCTTTAGAATAATATTCGTAGTTTGTTGTTTTTTTCTCTGTATGATATTTATCTGGAATATATTCGGGATAGAAAGCTGCTTTTCTTGGTGCAAAAACAACAATCAATTCCTTACCCATTTCTTTAAATTTGGCATGCAATGATTTTAACATCTTTACTTTTTCTTCTATTTTTTTTTCTCCAATAAAATTATTTCCATAATAAGCATCAATATAATTTTTCTCAAAAAGATAATATTCTTTACCTATTACAATTCCATTTGCATTAAGTTTTCTATATAAATAAAAATCTTTTTGATTGTTTAATCTAACTATCGAACTTCTAAAACCAAAATTTTGATTTATATGTTTTTCTTTTTGTTTTTGATATTTTTCTAAAAACCAATCCTTTTTTGAAAAATCTATATTTACTTCTTTGGTAAAAAATCCATTTAGTTTTTTTATACTAATTAATTTTGTAAAGCTCTGAATCATTGGAGCAAAAAGTAAAATTAATATTGAATAAAATACTATTTTATTAAGTTTTGTTCGTTTTAGTTTCATTTTAAAGGTTCATAAAGTTTATTTACTCACAAATTCATTTTTATTTTTTAATTAACTGATAATCAATAATAGTAATATTATTTAGGCATAAGTAGCATCAAAAGGCAAGAAGAGCCTAAATATCAAAAAAATGCATAAGTTATCAAACAAGTCATAGTATTAAAATCTATAATAAATGAATGGGTTAAAGCCTGAAGAAGCAATTGAAGCAAGAGCAAATATTCCAAGAACTATGCAAACACCAAACATTACAATAATTCTACGATTGCTATATTCTGAGAAATAGATTTTCGTCTCTAATTTCAAACCAAGTTTGCTCATTGTTACAAAAGAAAAAAGAAAAGCCCAAAATAAAATGAAGTAAAATTCGGGATTTCTTGAAATTGCAATCATATTAAAATCGAAAGCTAATAAACGCTTATAGAAAATAATAGCAGAATCAAAACTTTCTATTCTAAATACAACCCAACCAAAGACTACGATTGTAAATGTAAAAATTGTACTTGGTATTCGTCCTATTTTTTTTTAAATATTTAACAAAAATAATCTATCTAAGATTAAGAAAAAACCGTGAAAAGCTCCCCAAATAACAAAATTCCATGATGCTCCGTGCCATAAACCAGAAACAATAAATACAAACCAAAGATTGAAATAAAGTTGTGCTTTTGATTTTACTCTACTTCCACCAAGTGGAATATAAAGATAATCTCTCATTTATATATTGTGCAAGATTCTCGGTTTCTCAAACGCAAATATACGAATTACGAATTAAATCATCAAAAGCTTCTTTTGTATCGCTCTTTTTGCGTCCACCTCTGTGGTTTAGCATTTTATACCAAAACAATCGTGCTTTATAGTAAAGCATTTTCAAAAACTTGTAGTTTCCACGTATAGCGTAATATCCGTATT
>JAOZVK010000499.1 GCA_029938185.1 Bacteroidales bacterium
AAAATATCAAAAAGTTAATTATTTAAAATATTTTTCAGGGTGCGAAATGTAGGTTTAATACATTTAGTAAATCCTTAATTAGTGTTTCTTTTGGTAGTTGTTTTATTCCCTTAATAATGTTTAAAGGTATTTCAAAATCATGTTTATATAACTCATCAATTATTTTATGATTAAAAATACACCTTTCAGTTTGTTTTTTTCCAATTACTTTCGGTATAACATTAGCATTAACTACACGCTTGTTATCGTCTTCAAGTCTTTTTTTCATTTTCTTCGCTCGGAGTGGTATAAAACGAACCCTTAATTGGGTTTCAATTTTTTCATTCGGGTATGGTGAATTTTTAACTATACTAAGACAACGTTCTGCATTTTCAATATCTTCAATATCGCAATAATATAAACAAGCTATTGCATAAAAGGAATTTACTTCTGTTACATGAAATAATTTTGTCTAGGGATATAACTCTTCTAATTTAAGTCTTTTTCCAAGTATTTCTGGGATTCTATCATATTCTTTATTGTTTAATGCTTGCTCTGCAAAAGAGATTTTTCCAAATAAATAGTCAGGAAACTTCTCATTAATAAGAAGTTGTACTTCTTTTGCTTTTGCCATTTTCCCTGAATACAAATAAGCTACATGCAAATGATTATACACTGAGGTGACATTTGGATATTTTTCTATTAACTTTTTTATTCGTCGAATACTATTATTCCCTCCTTTATGTGCTAAATCATAAGATTCTTGCATCAAATGTTCAGGAACCTTTTTTGTTTGCGCATCTTTAATAGGTTCGCTTGTTATATCGAATGGTAAATTTTCAATAATACTTTTATCTATTGGCGTTATCTTCTCATTTGCTAAATTTGCTAATAAATTGTTAAAAATATCCATAATTCAAAATTATTTAATTGCGTAAGTACTGTTACAAAAGTTTTTCGACATTTACCTATTCATAACTTGCTGATTAAATTACCTTTGTATTAATGCGTAAGCAACTATAAATAGGTCGAAGACCTTATATTATTAATTAAAAAAACAAAAGTACTATTTTTGTATTAATACTGAAACAATATGGAACAAGTTTCAGAACTCACAAAAAGCGTCAAATTGAACAAAAACAATAGCAAATTAAAATGAAAGATTTATATCGAATATCAAGTCTTAATTTCAACATTAAAACCAAGAGTTTTTAAATCGTTCCAATAATTTGGATATGATTTTGAAACCACTTCAGGATTATCAATTATTACATTCTTAAATTTTAAAGCAATTGGAGCAAATGCAAGTGCCATTCTATGGTCATTATATGTTTTAATAACAATATTTTCAGATTTTGGTTTATTCTTTTTACCATTCCATTTCAGCATTCCTTCTTTAGGTTCGCTTAGTTCAAAACCAAATTTAAATAACTCATTTTTAAGTGCATCAATTCTATTGGTTTCTTTTATTTTTAATGTTTTCAATCCTTTAAATTTAAAAGGTATTCCCAAAAAACATAAGGTAACAGCAAAAGTTTGAGCTAAATCAGGGTTTTCAATAAAATTAAATTCAAAATAATTACAATTAGTTGTTTTTTGAATTAATATAGCTTTGTTTTTTTTAAATTGTGAGAATACACCAATTTTATTAAATAATTTTTCGGTAATAGCATCTCCTTGAAGGCTTTTGTTTTTAATGTTTTTTATAACCAAACGACCGTTTTTCGATAATGCTACAATTTGGTAAAGATATGATGCAGAACTCCAATCTGCTTCTATTTCAATATTTTTCGAAAAATATTCTTGTTTTCTAATAGAAATTTCATTATCATCCCAAGAATACTGTATACCAAAGTGTTGCATTATATCAAGAGTTAAACGCAGATATGGTTTAGAAGTAACTTCTTTTTTTAAAGATAATATTAAACCTTTTGGTAACACAGGAGCAATTAGTAGTAATGCACTTATATACTGACTGCTAACACTACCATCAATTTCAATATAATTACTTTTAATTTTTTTTCCTTTTATTCTTAATGGTGGGTATCCTTTTTTATTCAGATATTCAATATTGGCTCCTATTTGATTTAGTGCATCAACAAGTATTTTTATTGGTCTATTTTGCATTCTACTTGAACCTGTTATAAGCCAGTTTCCTTGCTTTTGTGCCAATAATGCTGTTAAAAAACGCATTGAAGTTCCTGCATGTCCAATATTAATAAAGTTTTTGTTAGATGCTAAAGCTTTTTCTAAAACCTTAGTATCATCACTTTTTGAAAGCCCTGATATTTTAAAATCTTCTGATGATAACGCTTTTATTATCAACACTCTATTACTAATACTTTTTGATGATGGTAGAAAAATATTACCTTCAACAAATTGTTTTTTTATTGATATTTTATACTTCATGATTTTGGTTTAGTTGAGTATAGAAATTAAATGCCTCAAATATTTGATTTTTAGTAATTTTTTGATTTATTTCTATTTTCCCAACATCAGATATTAGAGTACAATTAATATTATTATCCGAATTTTTCTTATCGTGTATTATCAAGTTATAAAGGTTAAGATAATCATTTGGTCTTATTATAATTTTACCATACAATGAACTAATAAAATTAATAATTCTAAACATTTCTTGCATATCAAAACCCAGTAATCTATTGGAAAGCTGCAGTTCGATAATTATTCCATGTGCAACAGCATGACCATGAAGTAAGAAAGAATTAGCTTTTAGCATTACACTTTCAATAGCATGACCGATGGTATGTCCAAAATTCAAGGCTTTCCTGATATTTTTCTCTTTAAAATCTTGCGTAACAAAATGATTTTTTATTTTAATTGATGTCTCTATTAGTTCATTAAGTTCAATATAATTTAATGAATTACTTTTTATATCAAAATCCATTATTTTTCTTAGATGTTCTTTATCAAAAATTAAAGCATGTTTAATCATCTCAGCAAAACCTGATAGAATATTTGACTTATCCAATGTTTTCAGAAAAACAGTATCAACTAATACATATTTTGCTGAATTAAATAAACCTATTTCATTTTTTAAATGATTATAATTAACACCTACTTTTCCGCCTACTGATGCATCAACCTGAGCCAATAATGTGGTTGGAATATTTATAAAATCAATCCCTCTTTTATATGTAGATGCAGCAAAACCTCCTAAATCACAAATCATTCCTCCGCCAAGATTTATTATTAAGGAACTTCTATCAACAAATTTATTCGAAAATGTTTTCCATAAATATTTTGCAGTATCAATATTTTTGTTTTCCTCTCCACTATTTATTTTGATTATTTTACTTTTGTCATAAAGTATATCACTAACTATAGGTAAACATTTTTCATATGTATTTTCATCAGCTATTACAAAAATTTTATCTTTTGGATAATTATTTATAATATTCTTTAAATCAATTGATACATTTTGATTTGTTAAAACTTTTGTATTGAATGAATTTATTAACATTGTATAAATTTAGTCCAAGGTCTTGTACCTTTTTAATATTGCTTGTACACAATATAAGGTCTTTGACTTTAAATAGTTATTTGTTTATTTAATTATTATGATTATATATCAAAAAAAAAAAATGTAATTTTGTAGCTCTTAAAGGTTATTTATGCATAAATTTGTAGTAACAAACAATTAAAAACTTAAAAATACTAATTATAAAAACAAATTTAAACTAAATTTATAAAATTATTGTAACTAATTAAATATTTTAAGCATAAATTTATTTTTGCTTCTTCAATTAACAGAAAAAAATTAGTAGAATTATATAGGCACAAGCAACATTAAAAGGCTTAAAAAGCCAACATTTATAAACGAAAAATTATAAAAATGAAAATTGATAACAAATTGACAACTGGAAAAATACGTATGACTTTTATTCTCGTTTTTTCTACATCTATTATTTTATTATTATATTCAATACTATCAAAAAACTCTATAAGTGGTCATTATATGAGTTTTATTATTTCAATATTATTGTTTTTACTATATATTATTTTACATATTATTGACCTGAATTATATATTTTATAATGATGAAAAAGACAAAGTTATTTTAAGATATTATTATGCTCATCCATTTTTAAGAAAATATAGAGCTATTGAAATTCATAAAAATAAATTGGCAAAATATGAGATAAAATCCTCTTTTTTAGGACTTAGACATGAATTGATATTATATCAAAAAACAAATAAAGGAGATTATAAATATCCATCTGTTTCAATATCATCATTAAGCAAAAATGATAGAAACAAGATTGAAAACTCTATTAAT
>JAOZVK010000500.1 GCA_029938185.1 Bacteroidales bacterium
TGATAATATTAAAAAAATTAGTCCCAATAATTTGACACTTTCTGTATTTTGATATCTTCTATCTATAATGAATGTTGGCTATCTATTTTAGACTATTTGGGAGCATTTCTAAAAAAGCTAAACATTTGTCATAGTTCAGCTCGTAAAAATTTACACCTAAATTTATTGTCTCATAATATTTTGCTTGGCTTACTTTATAATATTCTTCTGATGGTATTTTCCAAAAATTACTATCTAACTTTTCTGTAATAAACCATTTTTCTATCAATCTGGATGCACGTCCATTTCCATCACGAAAAGGGTGAATATGAGCAAATCTCAAATGTATTAATGACACAAAATAAAAAACCTCAGTTTCTGAAAGATTTGATAATATTAATTCTTTAATTTCTTGAAAAAACAGTTTCATTTCCTTTTCAACAAATTCAGGTTCAACAGCCATATAAGCCAAACCTGATTTTCCAAAAACACCTATCTGTTCAATTCTATATTTTCCTCTTTTACTTTTAATTAGTAAGGTTTCAGAAAAAATTTTATGACAATCCAAAAGGTTTTTCTCATTCAATTTGTTTTTTTGGCATGCTCGTAAGCTTCAATAAGGTTTTCTATTTCTTCAATTTCTTTTCCAATTTTAAATTTATTTTTGTTTAATTCATAGTTCATATATGAGTTCAAATCAACACTATTCCCTTCTATATTCGATGAGTAAACAGCTGAAGATTTTGTTAAATAATCAAAATTACCATTCTTTTCAGAGAAATCATAATTCTTAATTAATCTTGGAATTTCATGTCCGATAGATTGTAAATATATATCAAAGTATTTTCTTTCTGTTATTTTCATTTAAGTGATTTAAAGAAACAAACTCCTATTAAACGCACTAAGTAGCCTAACAAAAGTTTTTCGGCATCTGTTTTTTTACAATAAACTATATGACAATAGTTTGTAAAAATGCGTAAGCCACATTAAATAGGTCGAAGACCTACATATTTAATATATTGGCAGCATCAACAGCATGATAAGTTATAATTATATCAGCACCAGCTCTTTTAATAGAAGTCAATATTTCCATCATAACTCTGTTTTGGTCTATCCAATCTTTTTCACCGGCAGCTTTTACCATCGAAAATTCACCACTCACATTATAAGCAGCAACTGGAATATTAAACTCATTTTTTGTTCTATAAATTATATCAAGATAGCTAAGTGCCGGTTTAACCATTACAATATCAGCCCCTTCATTAATGTCAAGTTCTACTTCACGCATAGCTTCGTCGCTATTTGCAGGATTCATTTGGTAAGTATTTCTATTTCCAAATTTGGGCGCACTTTCAGCAGCCTCTCTAAAAGGTCCATAAAATCCTGATGAATATTTTGCTGCATACGACATAATTGGAATTTTTTCAAACTTGTTTTCATCAAGTATTTTACGAATCTCCTGTACTCTGCCATCCATCATATCGCTTGGAGCAAGTATATCGGCACCAGCCTGAGCAAGTGATAATGATTGTTTTGCTAATGTTTTTAATGTTAGGTCATTATCAACATCATTGTCTATTATCGTCCCACAATGTCCGTGTGTAGTATATTCACAATTACAAACATCTGCAATAATATATATATCGTCTATTTCTTTTTTTATTGCAATAATTGCTTTTTGAACTATTCCATCAGCAGTGCAAGCAACATGCCCATGCTCATCTTTTGATTCGGGAATACCAAAAAGCAGAACAGATTTAACGCCAGATTTTACTACTTTTTTACATTCATCTATCAGTAAATCAATAGATAATTGAAAGTTTCCGGGCATCGACGAAATTGGATTTCTAACATTACTGCCTGGACAAACAAAAAGTGGCATTACTAAATCATTGACAGATAATTGAGTTTCGCTAACCATATCTCTCAATATCGAATTATATCTTAATCTTCTTAATCTTGTTTCTGGAAATATCATATTATTATATATTAAGTATTTGAGTAATCAGACAAAATTATATAAGGTCTTCGACCTATTTAATGTGGCTTACACATTTTTGTATATTGTTATTATTTAACTAATTATACAAAAATAAATGCCGAAAAACTTTTGTGTTTTGTTAATTTACAGTGCATAAGCAACATTGAATAGTGTTTGTTTTTATTCAAGATAATGTATGATTTCTTTTGTTAATTGTTCTACATTTGGTTTTGGTGAAACTATTTTGGGAACAATACCATATTTTTTTATTGCTTTTGCAGTTGTTTCACCAATGCATGCAATTTTTAGTTTGCTATATATTTTTGGACTTATCAGTTTTGCAAAATTATGAAAACCAGAAGGGCTAGTAAAAATAATTAAATCATAATTATTTTTATATATTATTTCTAATGTATTTGAATTAACATTTTGTGGTATAGTTGTTTTGTATATGTTTACTCTATCAATATTATTATTATTTATACCTTCTTCTAATAAGTTTTTTGCCAAATTACCAAGAATTAATAATATTTTTTTATCAACAATATTAAAAGAATTTATTTCTTCAAGAAAATTTCCAGACGTTTTACCTTTACTAATATAATTTGCAGAAAAATTATAATTTTTTAGCATAATTGCAGTTTTTTTTCCAATAACTGCAATTTTCTTTGTTTTTTCTAATTGGATATTATTTTTTTTTAGATACTCAAAAAAATAAATTATACCATTAGCACTTGTAAAAATTAAGTAATCAAAACTATTTATATCAAATAATAATCTCTGTTCTTTTTCTGTTAATTCATTTTCAGTAATTTCAATCATTGGAAACTTAATAACAGAAGCATTTTCTTTGATAAGTAATTCCGAAATTTTATCATCGGCACTTAAAGGGCGTGTCGAAATGATTACTTTATCTCTAAGTTTTTTAGATTTATTTTTCACGATAAGTAGTATAAATACTCAAATAAAAGCCTTTCCGCATTTACACAATCAGCTGTAATACACTCGTATACAAAAATGCGTAAGCCACATTAAATAGGTCGAAGACCTTATCATTACATTACCCTAATAGATTCCAAAATTTCCCTACCTCCTCTTGATAATAAAACTTCAGCCAATTCAGTAGCAATTTTATCAGCATTTTTAAGAAGCCCTGTTGCCGATTCTTTTATTATTTCGGTACCATCAATATTAGCAATAAAACCGGTTATATTAAATTTATCATCTTCGATTTTCGTAATACAACCTACTGGTATTTGACAACCACCTTCTAAAGTTCGTAAAAAACATCTTTCAGCTTTTGTGGCAA
This sequence comes from Bacteroidales bacterium, assembly GCA_029938185.1. Taxonomy (GTDB): domain Bacteria; phylum Bacteroidota; class Bacteroidia; order Bacteroidales; family JAOZVK01; genus JAOZVK01. The sequence continues at coordinate 3,270 of JAOZVK010000500.1, forward strand.
TGTATGTTTCACTGTGATTAATAGCTAAAATTACCTCATCAATTTCATTATCATTTTCGCGGCTTTCAATTGCAATAGCACCTTGACTAACAGCTGGAATCATCTTAGAACTATCTATTAATTCCGATATTCTATTATCAAAACCAAGACGCATAAGTCCTGCACCAGCCATCAAAAGTGCATCGCAATATCCATCGTCAAGTTTTCTTAGACGAGTATCTACATTGCCTCTTATATCAATAACTTTTACATTTGGACATAAGTTCAATAGTTGGGCTTTTCTTCTTAGACTTGAAGTCGCAACTGTATCATTTTCGGTAAGTTCACTTATTTTTTTGCCTTCGCGGCTAACAAATGCATCATTAACTTCGGCTCTTTCTAATACAGCTCCAATTTTTGCTCCTTTTGGCAATTGTGTAGGAAGGTCTTTCAGGCTGTGAACTGCAATATCAATATTTTTATTAAACAATTCTGTTTCCAATTCTTTTGTAAACAGTCCTTTATCTCCAATTTTTGAAAGTGCAACATCTAATATTTTGTCACCTTTTGTTTTTATAATAACAATTTCAAATTTTATATTTTGAAACTTTTCTTCAAGTTCATTTTTCACTTTATTTGCTTGATACAATGCAAGCTTACTTCCTCTTGTTCCAATTTTAATTGTTCTGTTCATTTTCTGTTATATGGTTCTTAAATTTATTTTTTTTCTAATCTTAAAGTATATGTGCTTAATTATCACTGTCTCCAGAATGTCTTTTCCATATTTCAGGATTTCTACTTGTATGAAAAATAGCAATTACTCTTACAACTACCTCTTTTATCTGATAATAAATAATATACGGATATATTTTCATCACTTTTATGTATAGGAATGGATTATTGCTAATGTTTTTAAGGCTGTAATTTACCTGTTTATAAAATTGTCTGCTACTTCTTCATTTTTATTAGCATAGTGCTGGGCTTATAAAAATACGAGCAAAAATAGCTTATTTAAGTTTTTTATTAGTTC
>JAOZVK010000501.1 GCA_029938185.1 Bacteroidales bacterium
AAAAAAAATAAGGTTTTAAATCCAAAAAGTGTCAAGCGATAAATGAAAAATGCCAGTTATTGATAGCAAAACTATTTGTACTAAAACATAAAATCAATAATAAAAGCAAGAGATATAATAGTTTTTTCATCTGTTTAAAATTTATGATTTACTAAAATCAAGACACAAAATTTTAATCATTCCATTGTGTGTCCTAAATTTATTTGTTCTGGCCATGCCAGTTTCATCAGTATATAATTAGATTAAAATATTAATAATTCAAAATTATGCTAATAAAATAAATTTTACAATATTATTATATAAAACACACAAATTTTAACACATAAAATGTGCCTAAATATAAGAAATAATGGTAATTTCGGGATATGATTTTTTTGGCTACATACATAAGGTTGGAAATTTGCAACATCGTGGCACGATACAATAAAAACACAGAAATTTATGCCACATTATGTTATCGTGCCACCTTAGAACGTGGCACGATTTTTTAAATTACTTATTGTTAGAGTGTTAAAAGAATGCATAAGCCACATTAAATAAGTCGAAGACTTTAAATAAGTCGAAGATCTTAAACAATTTGAAGATTTAATTCATTTACAGCTTCTTTCAGTTTTTCCTCAGCACTATTTTTGGGAACATATTTTATTGTACTTTCTCCCAACAAATCTGCAATAAAATTTACTTGTCCACTTCTATCCGAAACCTGATATTCGTTTGGCGAAATCCACTTTCCTTTATGTACTGCACGATAAATAAACATATCGTGTGGCAAGGTTTTTAGTATTTCAACTTTTTGCATTGGCTTTTCGTTTCTATCAGTAAAAAGTACCGAAATTGTGGCTGCATCTTCGTTTGTTTCAATTTCAATTCCTGCTTTGTTTTTACGGTTTCGAGAAAAAGTAAGTTTTTTATACACAAATTTATTTATATAATCTAAGTCCTTAACTTTTTCGTATGCTATAGTAAATGGCTCTAAATCATAATTTAGCTTTTGGCACATATCTTTTATACTTTCATACATGGTTTCGAGTATTATTTTGCGGCGTTCCAGTTTATTTTGTGCAAAATAATTATCGAAGTCAAAAGTTTTTTCGATATGACAAATTTTATCCCTAATTGGAAAAACATTATTTATATTTTTTTTTCTCGACAACTCTATACGAATTTTAACCAAACCTATAATATGTTTATTAAAGCAATAATCAAATAATGAAGATATTACGTTTGTCTCTGTATTAAATTTCTGCTGAATTTCTTTATCAAGTTTGCTAAATTGTATTGTTACAACTTCTATATATAATATTGATTTCATTTTTATAATTTTTTAAAACTTGGTTTTGGTCTTTTTTGCTCAGGAGGCATTTTTCTATTTATTAAAACATATTTATTAAAACATATTGGTTAATAAGTTCCTGTTCAATTGTTTTTGCTTCAATTCTGTTTGATATATTTTTGTATAGCACAACATACCAAACTTTTTTATTCAAATATTTGGGGGCTGTTTGCAACTTAGGTATCTGATATTCAGGTCTTGGATTTCCATCTTTAGTAATAAAATCGCATTGGCTCGAAATTCCATACTTCAAAGTTTCTCTAACTTTGGTAGTATCAATAGCATACTATTGATTATAGCACCATTGGCGCAAATGTTGTATATATTAACAATTTGCATTTATTATAATAAGATATAATTATTTTTGGTTAAAACAATATATGAAAAAATTTATTCGTTAAAATTTTACAAATTTATTTACGTGCTTTTGTGCACGCATAAATTTGTAAAATTTTAACTTTTTTAGCACAAAATACTGCCTAACGGCATAGTGTTTTGTTATTTTTTTAGCTCACAAACACAACCGGAAAAGGCTGTAACTAAACTATGGGCGGAAAGCCAAACGAAAGCCCAAATAGTTGCCACGATCGCCGGAATCGTTGAGGCTACGATTAGCAACACGACAATCCACAGCAAAGCTGCTCCAACCACCACCACGAATGACACGAATAGAGCCACTTGATGCACCTTTCGGGTTATCTGTTGGGCTGTTTTTGTAATAATCCTTAGCATACCAATCGCTACACCATTCATACACATTACCGCTCATATCGTATAGACCAAATCCGTTTGGTTTTTTTTGTCCTACAGGCTTAGTACCTTTGTCGTTTGTTGTTGTTGTGTACCAAGCTACATCACTAATATTATTGCTTCCTGCATATTTATAATTTTGTCCTCCTCTGGCTGCATATTCCCACTCGGCTTCGGTGGGTAGTCGCCATGTTTTTCCTGTTTTTTGGCTAAGCCATTTGGCATAAGCTATAGCATCATGCCAACTTACATGTATTACCGGATGATTATAATCGCTTCGAGAACGAATATCTCCAGCAATATCGCATTTCCAATTTACTCCGTCTTGTTTTTTCCAATTACTGTTTTTATACACCCAACTACCATAATTGCCTGTTCGTTTATCTGCATCAGTTTGGTAATTTGTTGCATTAATAAATTTTTCAAACTCAGCTACTGTAACTTCATATCTCATCATAGCAAAATTGCTTACACGCACTGTGTGGGGTGTTTCATCACTACCAGCATTGCTACCCATTGTAAAAGTTCCGCCTTGTATGCCACGCATTTTTATATTTAAACCTGCTGCTGGTACTGTAAAATTTGCGTTAAGCATAAAAGTTCCTTCTGGCTTTTTTGTGCTTCTTATTTCAATATTTGCAGTTTGGTCTTTATAAACTGTTATTGTTCCTGTTTTTATTTCATTGGAACTTACTATTTTGTATGTGTGGCTTCCGCATGTAACATTGTTTAGTGTTTTTCGTGTATTTGCGTTTAAACGTCCTTTTCTTTTGCCATCAAGATAAAAATTGCCTGTAAATTCAGTAAATATTTTTATTTTTCCGTATGTATATACAGTTTCTTCTTCGCCCCATTCGCTTTCTTTGCGAGTATTGTTAGTTTTATTATTACTGCTACTTATTGTAAAATAAAAATTATTGTTAAGCGAGGTACTTTCCCAAGGAGTTTGTTTCTTTTTTAGTTCAATTTTTGATTTTTTTTGCACTCTTGCTCTTACATTCTGAAAAACTTCTACAATTGTTCGGTTTGGTTTTACAATTTCTTGTATCAAAATCTCTGTATACAATCCATTGTTTCCTGTACCGTCCGATGCTGTTTGTCCGGGCGAAGTTGCATAGGCAATAAAAGAGCCAGATGGAGCCTGCATAAATGCAAGTCCGCTACCGCTTGTGTTTCTCCCCCACGAACGCTCAAAAGGGTTGTTTCGGCAGGCATCAAGTATTATTATATGTGTTTTTTCGCCTTCAATGCTACCAAACATACGGTCGGCTCTTACACAGTTATATTCAATCTGTTGTTCTGTTTTCAATGATGCATCAATAGGTACAAGATAATTCAGTCCTTTGGTTTGTATTCCGTGTCCGGCATAATAAAACAGGGCAACATCATAATTAGCAGCTTTTGTTCCAAACTCATCAATTCGCTGTTTCATTTTGCTTTGACTCAGGTTTTCATATTTCAGAACAGTAAAATTTAATTTACGCAGTGTAGTTGCCATTGCACGAGCATCGTTCACAGGATTGCGCAAAGCTCCCCCATTTTGATATGCCGAATTACCTATAATAAGAGCAATACGTTTTTGGTCTAATTTTCCTACTGTTAAATCTCTTTGTGCCTGCGCACTTGCTATTATTGCACATATTGCAATAATTGTTGTAATTAATTTTAGTTTATTCATAATTTTTTGGTTTAAATTTATATATTGATTAAAAAATGCTTGCTTCGTTTCCCACAAATATCTTTGTGGGTTTACAATAGTTTCCCACAAATATCTTTGTGGGTTTACAATAGTTTCCCACAAATATCTTTGTGGGCTAACAATAGTTCGTCCTATCGGACTTTGCTTCGTTTCCCACAAATATTTTTACAATAGGTTTACAATAGTTTCCCACAAATATCTTTGTGGGCTAACAATAGTTTCGTCCTATCGGACTACTACGCCCAAACCACATACAACTCTTTATCTTTATATTTAATAATTTCGTTTTTAAATACTTTGTTTTTATTAAAATTAAAGATAAGCATATATCCTTTTTTTAGTGAATAAATATCAAGGTAATTGTTTAATTGTTCTAATCCATTTTGGTGATATTCTTCGCCTCTCCAAATCTTTAGTTCTACCACATATCTTTTTTTGTTTTGAGTAATAACTAAATCCATACGGCGTTCGTTTCCTA
>JAOZVK010000502.1 GCA_029938185.1 Bacteroidales bacterium
AATCTGAAAATACTTTTTTAAAATAACGGTCGTAGTTTAGAGGGGCAAGGTAGCCAACTTGTTTTGTGTTTTTTTTACTCATTTAGTGCATTTTAAGATGTAGCGATAATTTATAAAGGTAAACAAAAATTCCAACATGTGCAATCAAAACTTAATATCACATAAAATACTTTTATTTGATTGCACAGGTCGAATTTTGTCGTAAAAATATACAATTATTTAATAATAATGCAAATTTAATAAAATAAATCAAATCATTTTATGTTATATAATAAGTGAATTACGAATTACGAATTGGTTTACACCTAATAAGTAGGTCGATATATAAAAACGACTCTTTTGTTTTTTATATTATGCTGTTTGTTAGGCGTAAATTTGATGAACCCCAAATTTAAAGACCAGTTTTTTTAACAATAACTAAAACATATATGATAGATGAAGATAATAACTAAATACATTATTTTTTTTATAATATTAAATTTTTTATTTGTAAACATATATTCGCAGGCTAGCACAGAAACAAACAATCCAGACAGGATTGTTTATTGGTTTTATGTTAAAGCATTTATTAAACCAGATAAAATAACTCGTGCACCTGTATATAAAATCCGAAAAATAGGTAGGTCTCCTATTGCAAACAAAATCAGTAAGTATGAATACAAATTATGGCAATATTTGAATAAAGGGTCAAAGTTGGCAATAGGACCGTTTGATAATTTTTACGATGCCAAATATGCAATTGGAATGTACAATTTGGCAAGAGCCACCAATGAAAGTATGCAAAATGAACTTGATAATTTTGTAGATACAAGTAAAAGAGATATTGTTTATTGGTTTTCTCTAAAATTCGATATATCTAAAAGAACAAGAGCGTTTAAATTAAAACGAACAGCAGCAAGAGTAGCTAGTGGTTCGGTAAAACAATTTAGAGAAGCATTGTGGGAATTTTTATCTTTTCAGCAACTTGCAGTAGGACCTTTTTCGAGCCAAATAGAAGCTGAGGAAGCAAAACGATTGTATAGATTAGAAGAAAGAAAATAATATGATTCTGCGAGCTTTTTAAGATTGCTCATGTATATTTGATTATGAATCATGTGTAAGCAAAAAAGCTCAAATAATTAAAATAGTAGACTGTTCTATCGCTATAAAGTTATAATATTTTGTAGAGGAAAGTCCGGACAACACAGAGCACCATACTTCTTAACAGGAAGATACTTGTGAGGGTATAGTAACGCAACAGAAAATGACCGCCTTATAACAATAGATAATTGTAATTATTTACGTTTTTAGGTAAGGGTGAAAAGGTAGGGTAAGAGCCTACCGGTATTGTTGGCAACACTGATAGCCGTGCGTCTTATGGGTTGCAAGACCAAATATACCGATAAATTAAGAATTGCTCGTTTGATGTCGGGGGGTAGGTTGCACGATTTTAATGGCAACATTAAAACTAGATAAATGATAGAAGCTCAGATTTATTTGAGTAACAGAATCCGGCTTACTGGTCTACTATTTTTTTCATGTATTAAATTTATAATTTGCACTTGCGCTGGTTTATAAACGTTTCAATTGCTTTTTGGTCTATTTTCCATGTAAACATATCTGGCTTTAGTTTAGATATAGGTACTAAACGGAATGAAACACTACCATTTTTCAATTCAAAATCATTTTTTTTATTCGAAATTTTAAATTTTGGAATATCAGTAAGTTTAGCAGTGTAATAAATTGCAATAATTTGTTTATCATTTATAACTGTAGAAATTTGATAGAAATCAGTTGTATATAAATGTTCAATTATTTCAATTTCTTGTTCGAATTCTTCAATAGCTTCTCGTTTTAAACAATCTAAAGTTCCTTCGCCAATTTCCATACCACCTCCTGGTAGTTTTGTCATTAAAATATTTTCATGATATTCATCAGAAATCAAAACCTTGTTATCAATTAAAATTACTGCATATACTCTTACAGTATATTTGGGAGTTTCTTTTTTCATTTGTAAATAGTTAATATGAAATATGAAATTTTTATCAGTTTATGAAAAATACTAAAATAAAGTAGTCTTACAAAAATTTTTCGGCATTTGTTTTTTTACAATTGGCTACATAATAGTGATTTATAAAAATGTGTAAGCCACATTAAAATAGTTTGAAGACCTAAATTATATTTTTATACCCATCAATGAAATATCATCTCTTTGATTTTCACCTTGCATGAAATCTTCCAAGATTTTATTAAGTTCATTTTGTTGAGTTTCAAAAGGTTTTTGTGCTATTAGTAAAAGTGTTTCGATAAAATGTGTCCTACCAAATCTTTTTCTATCAGGCGAATTTTGATCCATAAACCCATCAGACGAAAAATATACCATATCCCCTTTATTTAGATATAGTTCGTGGTTTTCGAATTTATTTGTTTTCCAATTTGGGTGTGTTCCTCCTGCAGGTCTACGCGTTCCTTTAATTCTGATAACTTCATTATTATTCGAATTATAGTAATATAATGGTAGCTTTGCACCAGAATATGTAATCTTATTTTCATAATTACTTTCTGAGTTTTCTGTATCTTTGGTTTCTATTCTACAAATACTCAGCTCCATACCATCGTTATTGTCAGATTCATTTTGTTTAAGTGCTTTTATAAGTCTATCGTCAAGTAATTCTAAAATTGTACACGGGTTTATTTCTTTTTTTTGATTGATAATACCATTTAGCAGTCTTGCACCAATTATCGACATAAATGCACCTGGCACTCCATGTCCAGTACAATCAACAAGGATATAAAAATAATAATTTTTATTATTTTTATTAACACATGTGTACCAATAAAAATCTCCTGATACAATATCTTTTGGTCTATATAAAACAAATGTCTCAAAAAAATTATTTAAATGCTTAATTGTTGGTAAAATTGAATGTTGAATACTTTTTGCATATCTTATGCTGGAATTTAAATTTTCATTTTTAAAATAAATACTTTTATTGGCAAGTTCTAATTCTTTTGATTTTATTCGCAATTCATTTTCGGTTTTTATTCTTGTATTTATTTCTTTTATCAATACTTTATTTTTGGTTTGCATAATAGCAATATTATTAAGAATAATTCTATTGATTAGTAATGTTACAAAAATACCAGCCATATATGCAAATATATGAATTAATATTAAATTAAATTTCTGATTATAAGAAGCATCTGTAATACTTTCTCCTTTTATTGTAACGCTTATACCTCCTCTGATATCACCTTCTTTATAGCCCTGTATTGCATGACATTTTAAACACACATTATCAACCGCTAATGGAGCCATATATCTAAAGACATTTTGAGATTTGTTGTTAATATGTTCAAAAATTTCTTTATGACCTTGTTCAAATTTTTTGAGTGCTTTTTTTTCCCATTCATCAGGTGAATTTAATGGTCTTAATGGTTTTAAACTAGTTATATGATATTGTATATCACTTCTGGTTTTAGCTATTTCTGCTATCATACGGGTCATAAAAGCAGGATTTACTTTTGTAAGTCTAATACTGTCTGTGGTTATAATGTCTCTATTTGGGTCAACTAAATATGCATTTGGTTGAGTTTTGGAAGTTGTTGGTACATAAACTCCTCCATGCGAAGCATTCCATAACCTTGTGGTAATAATTTCATTAAAAAATGATTGGGCTTGACCAAATATAATTTTTTTAGTGTTTACATCAACTAATACCATATTCCAGACTAATGAAATTGAGACAATTATAATCCATAAAGTTACTGAAATTACTATTATACCTTTTTTGTTTTTCATTTTGTATTTATCAAATATATTAATTCATTATGCAAATATTAATCCATTATAGTATAAATTAGTAGAATAAATTTACAAAACCTATAAAATACCCAAAGGTAATATTTAATTTTCAATAAAATCGTTATTCATATATAAATTTTTTACAATATATTTTAAGAACCTAAATTTAAAACTTATTTAATGTAGCTTACGCATTTTATTAATATTCTAATAATATGCAATTTAACAAAATTTAAATGTAGAAAAACTTTTATTAGACTACTAAACCTAAAAGTCATCAAATTAAATTAGATGAAAATTTGTTTACAAATAAATATTATTTATCTTTATATTCAACTAATTTTCAGCTATACACATATACTGAATTAGCTTAATAATTTTACTTTTATAAAAATATTATAAGCTATTAATCAGAATATTGAACCATTGAACCATTGAACCATTGAACCATTGAACCATTGAACCATTG
>JAOZVK010000503.1 GCA_029938185.1 Bacteroidales bacterium
ATTTTAATTTGCCATTGTTTTTGTTCAATTTGACGCTTTTTGTGAGTTCTGAATCCACACCGACAGTTCTAAACAGGCAATATGCAACAAACCAGTACAGTAAATTAATAAAATATAAATATTGAAAAAGTTTTGTTAAACTACTCAATTACTGTTGGGTTTCTTCAAAAAATTCTTTTTTAAAATTTACTAAGTATAGTTTTTGACTTGCTCGTGTAAAAGCTGTATATAACCATCTTAGATACTCAACATTAAGCATTTGACTAATAAAATACCCTTGGTCAACAAAAATATTTTTCCATTGTCCTCCCTGTGCTTTATGGCAAGTTACTGCATAGGCAAATTTTACTTGTATAGCATTAAAGTATGGATTTTCTTTTATTTTCTCATACCTTTTCTTTTTACTTTTTATATCAATATAATCTTCTGATATATTATAATATAGTTTTTTTCTATCATCACTAGTCAATGAAGCACTTTCGATTGTTAGTGTTTCAAGAAATATTTTTGTATCAATTTCAATATCATCATAGTCAGTAAATCTTATTCGAACATCTGCAAACCTAAAATCATACAATTCTTCATACCCATATATTTTCACTAACTCTACTATATCTCCATTTGCAATAAAATCAATATCTTTGTTTTTGTCTGTCCAATAGTAACTGTTTTTTACAACCATCAAATAATCATTAACCGAAATTTCTTCTTCTCTCCATAATATTGCACTTCTTATTCCCTGATTATATTTATTGGCTCTTTTATTAGACCTTGTAACAATAATAGTTTCTTCAATTCCATTTTTATCATACGAATTAGTTATTGTTTCGATTAAATCTTCGCCCGATATTCTTACAATATCATCATATCCACTAAGTTTTAGTTTTGGATAAGTATCTTTAAAATCAGAAATCATATTGCGAACTAATGTAGCATTATACAAAATACCAGATTTTTCTTTTTGTCTTACAACTTCGTGCAAAAAAACTTCTTTAACATTGTCGCCATACATTGATAAGTAGGAACTATCAAGAGCCGGACTAATATCAATACCAACTGGTGGAAGTTGTGCAGTATCGCCTATCAATATAAGTTTACAATTATGTCCACTTTTTATATATTCTATCAAATCGTTTAATAGCCTGCCACTACCAAAAGCAGATAATTCAAAATCATGATTTGAAATCATTGATGATTCATCGACAATAAAAAATGTATTTTTATGAAAATTTTTATTTAAAACAAACTTTCCGAATCCATCGTTCGATGATTTTTGTATATATATTTTTTTATGAATTGTATATGATGTTTTTGAAGTATAGCTCGATAAAACTTTTGCAGCTCTTCCAGTAGGTGCTAATAATACTGAATTAATTTTAAAATTGTTCAGAGATTCGATTATGTATTTTACAATAGTCGTTTTTCCTGTACCAGCATATCCTTTTATAATAAAACTTTCATTAGGATTTTTGCTGAGTATAAAAATAGCTAATCTATCAATAGCAACTAATTGACTTTTTGTTGGGCTAAATTCAAAACTGTTTTTAAATGTTTCAACAATAAATTTTTTTAACATTTTAATTTTAATTATAAAAAAATTGTAGTAAAAATGAAAAGTATAATAATAATTTTATATTTTTGCCAACAAACTTAAACTAAATTTAATAAAATGAAAACTGTTATACAGATAATATTATTAGCAGCAATAATCGGATTGGCATATTTGTTAGTAATTAGTATTTTTACACCTATTAGTTTCGAAAAAGAAAAAGAAATTAGATACGATGTAACTATCCAAAGATTGAAAGATATTAGAATAGCTCAATTGGCTTACAAATCTGTTAATCAGAAGTTCGCTGGTAGTTTTGATACTTTAATTGAGTTTATCAAGAAAGATTCTCTTAGAGAAATAAAAGCAATAGGACATGTACCAGACACAATGACCGAAGCCAATGCAGTAAAACTTGGATTTGTAAAAAGAGATACAAACCTTGTAAGTACGCTAGATTCTTTGTTTCCTCCTCCCTACCCAATTGACTCTTTAATGTTTGTACCATATACTAATGGTGCTAAATTTAAATTGGGAGCAACAATATTTATGACAGGCTCTAAAGTTAAAGTACCTGTTTTTGAAGCAAAAGTTTTGAACAAAGTTTTATTACATGGTCTTGACAATCAATTGAGAATAAATCTTGATGATGAAAGCATAAATATTGGTAAGTATCCAGGACTAAAAGTTGGCTCGCTAATAGAAGCAACTAATAATGCAGGAAACTGGGAATAAAGGTTTTGTAGTTATATTGAAATAGAATAAACCCGAAAGCGTCTGCAAGACCTTTCGGCGTTTAAGAACACTTAAAATCCAAAAACCTTATTTATTTTAGGCAATTCACAATTAATAATTAGCCAATTTGCATGCAGGTATTTTAAGCTTTAATAATTCAAAAATACGATAATATTGGAATATTTGAGTGTTTTTTTGAAGCCGTTAAAGCTTAGAACAACAAGTGCAGATGGTTAATTATTATTTGAGATTTGCCTTAATATAATTTATATACAACTGTAATTCAAGAAATAAACTAAGATCTTAGTGGGAGTATTAATAATTCTGTAATACCCCATAAATAGCTCAGTACAGATATTAAGTCTGATTTTCAGGCTACCAGTTTTAAGTTAGAAGCTTTTTAACCGCAAAGTTACCAAAGTTTAACGCAAAGTTTCGCAAAGTTCTGTAAAAGTTTACTTTAACTTTATGGTTGCAACCACTTGAAAAACAATTGTGTCCAACCTTACGTGGGTAGCCCGATTTTCAAAATAGTACAGGGTATAAATAGAGTATTTTAAATATTTTTGTACTGGTTTGTTACATGTTGTTTGTTTAATACTGTCAAGCCACAACGATATTTTCAATTTTTATAAACTTTCCACTTAAACTTTTAGCCTTGTCATTCTTAAGGTCTTCGACCTATTTATAGTTGCTTACGCATTAATACAAAGGCAATTTAATCAAGAAGTTATGAATAAGTAAATATCGAAAAACTTTTGTAACAATACTTAGCCTGATTAATTCATAAATTTTGGTTATGAGATGCGTAAATGTCTGATAGATTTGAACAACCGCAGATTTCTAAATAATTGTAATAGTGAACTATTTCAATTATTTATAAATTGAGGACGTTCAAATATACAGATAGTTACGCATTGGAATAGAAAATTTGTGAATTATTCAGGTTAAAACTAATAAAAGGAACAAAACTTTTAGCTTTAAACTTTTAACTCCCCTCACCTAAAAGAAATATTGTAGGGCGTTTATGTATATTGGGTTTATTTTGTTTCCATGTCTTTACTGTTTTTGTTTTTATATATTCAGTATCTAAAGTAATATCTGTAGCAATGCAAAGTTTTGTATAAGCTTTACATGTATTTAATATATTATTCAACAAAGATTGATTTCGATATGGAGTTTCAATAAATATTTGTGTTTGTTTTTCAGTATAGACTTTATTTTCGATTTTAATAATTTTATTTATTCTATCTTTTTCTTTTATAGGTAAATAACCTATGAAAGAAAAATTTTGACCATTGAAACCCGAAGCCATTAATGATAATAGTATTGAAGAGGGTCCGATTAGGGGAACTACACTAATATTTTTTTGATGAGCAATACTAACAATTTCAGAACCTGGGTCGGCAACTCCGGGGCATCCTGCTTCTGATATAATACCAATATTTTCGCCTTTTTCAATTGGTGCTAAAAAACTATGTAAATCATTTTTGTCGGTATGTTTGTTTAAAGTATAAAATGTTAAATCGTCAATTTTAGTTTGTATTCCAGCTTTCACAAGAAACCTTCTTGCTGTTCTTAGTTTTTCAACTATAAAAAAGTTAATATTATTGAGAATATCAATATTGTAACTAGGTATAACATTACCAATTAATGAATCGCCAAGTGTTGTAGGTATAAGATATAGTTTAGACATATGTATTATAGTGTATTAAGAAGTAAGTACCAAAAGCTAAAAATTTTGGTCATCGCCTTAGGATAAACCTGGTCTTATAAAAATAGGCTACCCGTCAGAAGTTGGACAGTCTTGTTTATCAGGTATTTCATAAGAGGATAAAAATCAATCCTGTAAATCCTGTCAAAAAATAAAATAATGTCCAATACTATACGTGTAGCCTAAAAATACGAGCAAAAATAGCTTATTTCAGTTTTTTATTAGTTCCTAAAATGTT
>JAOZVK010000504.1 GCA_029938185.1 Bacteroidales bacterium
TCGTCATTATTAACCTTATTATCTTATTTAAACTATTATAAATAAGGTAATAAGTTTTTAAGAAATCGTGGTCATATTTATTTTCTATTAAGGTTTTAAATAAAAAATAAGGTTTTTAAGAATAAAAAAAGTGTAACCTACTTTTTGACATTTATGAAAAATGCCGAAACATTTATTTATAATTTAAACTCCAAAATTTTTTTGGAGTTTTTTGCTATTCACTAAAAACTGTTTACCGTAGATAATAAGTTAGTGTTTTTCGACATTTATATTTTGTTAAGTTCTATATTATTAGAATGTTAATAGAATGCGCAAGCAACATAAAAGGCTCAAAGAGCCTATTTTGACCATCGAAATGTATTTTGATTTAAGCCACATAAATCAATAACTCTATCAACTACAGTATCTACCAGTTCTATAATTGTTTTAGGTTTTGAGTAGAATGATGGATTGGCTGCACAAATAATTCCTCCTGCATTTGTAACTTTTTGCATATTATTGATATGAATAATACTATATGGAGTTTCTCTTACAACGGCTATTAATTTTTTTCTTTCTTTAAGAACAACATCAGCAGCTCTTGTTATCAAATCATTTGAAACACCATTGGCAATACGTCCTAATGTTCCCATTGAGCATGGACAAATAATCATAGTATCATAAACAGCAGAGCCTGATGCAAAAGGTGCGTAAAAATCATTAATATTATAGTTTTTGCAGTCAGTGCTTTCTATTTCTGTAGTTTTTAGTTCCTGTTTCCAAATTTCTTTTGCATTCTTAGAAAATACCAAAGCAATTTCATCAATTTGATTATTTGTTTTAGCAATTTTTAATTTATGTATTAACCTGCTTGCATAAATAGAACCACTTGCACCGCTTACCGCAATTAATATATTTTGTTTATTATTTATAATCACTATATTAAAATTTATATCTTAAAGCAAAACTTAAATTACTATTAAACCAATTTGGCGATTTTCTTATAGCACTTAACGAACGTGTATATTTAACATTTACTGAATAATTTTTCGTAAAGTAATAATTAAATCCAAAATATAATGAAACATCATAATCATTTAAATCATAATAATTATTAGAAATTTCATATCCATTTTCTTCTAATTTATAAGATGCTAAATAAGCTATTGCCAAACCAGCATCGAACGAAATACTTTTTGTTGCTTTTAAATTTAGCAAAAATGACATTTCAATATAATTTAGACTGGTTTTAAAACCAGTAATCCCGGTTTGTACATCTTGTTTTTGTTTCGCTCCTTTATTTATATAATAAATTTCGGATTTTACTCCAATTATTTTTGAAAAACTTGTTTCTACAAAAGCGCCACCTTGTATACCTGTTTTTTTAAAACCATTTTGTTCATCTCCATCAATTTGGTTTGTACTAAAACCTATAAATAAACCTCCTTCAATTTTTTGAGAGTATATATTATTGGTTATTATGATTATAAAGAGTATTATTATAATTCGTTTAATCATTTTTTTTGATTTAATTAGTTTATAAAAATTATTTAGACCTAAATAATATAAAAAGACTATAAAAGCCAATCATCTAATTATAAGTAATATAAAAACATCAAAGAGCCATTTAAACTTAGTTTTAACATATATTAAGTTTCATTATATTTACTTAACAGAATATAGCTATACTTTTGTAATGAAATTTTTGAGAAGCATTTATTAAAGTTTTATATTTACTATAAACGGTTATAAACTTACATTTTAAATTACTTAACTCCAACTTTGACAAAGTTTTAAACTTTATCAAAGTTAAATTCACAACCGTTCTAAGTATAAGTATGTATACTAAATTAACATATCTTAACAAAAAAACAATTAAATAAAGCAACAAAAATTTAGTTTGTTTCGTATTTATAATAAACAAATTTAAATATAATAGTAACTAATATAAATGATATGGCGTAAAAAAAGATTTAATTTTTTCATAAAAAAGTTTAGGTTAATTGAAGAGCGGTATAAACCGCTCTTTTTTAGTTATATATTCAAAATGCTAAA
Organism: Bacteroidales bacterium; assembly: GCA_029938185.1. GTDB lineage: Bacteria > Bacteroidota > Bacteroidia > Bacteroidales > JAOZVK01 > JAOZVK01. The sequence continues at coordinate 2,035 of JAOZVK010000504.1, forward strand.
GTTTTACAATTCAGCTATACGTGAGTAGCCAAACATTAAATAGGAGAAAATATGAGAAAAACTATAATAATATTAACATTTTATTTATTTATTTTTAATGTATCTTCACAAATTTATAAGAATAAAAATTATGGAATTTATGGAGGAATATTAGTAAATATTGGAACAACATTCAATAGAATTGGAGTTAATGTTGGAGCTTATTATATATATGAACAAGCTCAGATTAATGTCAGAATAAGTAGTTTTTATAACTCAAGCACAATTGGACATTCAAAAAAAGGCTTTGAAACATTATATAGTGTTGGTGGAATATTTGTATACGGAAAGAGTACTGATAAAGAAAATACTTTTTTTTCAATTACTGAAAATAATATTGAACGAAAAAACAGTATTATAATAGTATATAATTACTATGTTGATAATGCTGAAACTACTCAACCAAGTGGGATAATTGGTTTTCAAATAAATAATTTTTATATAATTCACGAAAATGATATATTAGGAAAACAGGCATCTGACAGATATAGAACAGCAGGCACACTTTTGGCTTATAAGCATGGAAATATAAAATATGGTATAAATAGTTTATTGTGGACAGGTAATTCAAACAATATAAAAACACATTACGATGAAAATTATCCTGCCCATTATGGTTATAGAGATTTATCGAAAAGTAAATATGGTAAATTTTCAAATGGAATTCTTAGCTTTCAGGTTCAGTATACAAGTGAATATGCTCAATTGATAAATTTTGAGCTTGGCATTGATTCCGAGTATGTAAGACATATGCTACAAAACAAATTTATGCATGATATGAATTGGATACCTAAAAAATGGAATGGAGCACAAAATCCTCATTATCCGATGCTTGATACTAATGGAATGCCGTATCTTTACAGGGAGGGACAAAAAGTCAAAAAGTCAAAACTATATTTAGATATGTCAATAAATAAAAATTTATTTTACTAAACACAGATAACTAATATTTTAGGAACTTATGAGAGCGGTTATACAAAGAGTAAAAAAACATCGGTTGAAGTAGATCATAAAATAAAAGCATCAATTAATAAGGGCTTATTGATTTTTGTTGGTATAGAAGATAGCGACAATACAACGGATATAGAATGGCTGAGTGGAAAAATATCAAGACTAAGAATTTTTAACGATGAAAACAATATAATGAATCTTTCTTTATTAGATATTTGTGGCGATATATTATCAATAAGCCAATTTACCCTACATGATAAAACAAAAAAAGGGAACAGACCATTGTATATAAATGCTGCTAAACCTGAAATTGCAATTCCACTATATAATCAGTTTAATAGCCAGCTTGAAAAAGATATCGAACTGTGCAAACAAAAGTCCGTAAGGACAACAACTATTGTTAAACCACGATGATAATCGTGGTAAGTAGGTCATCGTATAAAATCGACACTTTGTAAAATTGTAACTTATTGTAATTTTGGCGTAAGCAAAATTGTTAATTGCCGATTATTCATTGTTAATTACTTAGTAGTGTATTAAGACATAAATTGATTAAGTTTATAAATGTAATAATTTGACAGGATTTACATGATTAACAGGATTTTAAACATGTAAATCCTGTTAATCTTGTCTAAGTAATACTAAAGAAACTTATGACTTATTTCAGTAGTCTAAGTAAGTGAACAGTTAAAAGATAAAAGTTTGCATACGCCTGATAAAACAGAATAATATTAAAAACAAAAGAATCGTTTTTATATGGCTATCTATTTAAAATTGTTTCTACATGATTTTGCATTTAAATCTTTGCTTTTTTTTATTGGAATTTAAACAAGCTTTTTTTATATTTGTCCCGAAACAGTAAGGATATCTAACATTATAATTTTTCATAAAACAAAGTTCGTAACTTAGTCAATTCACAATTTATAATTAGCCAATTTGCACGCAGGTATTTTAAGCTTTAACAATTCAAAAAATGCGATAATATCGGGTATTTGAGTGTTTTTTGAAGCCATTAAAGGTTAAAAAAACAAGTGCAAATGGTTAATTATTATTTGTGATTTGCCTTATTGTTTCTTTTCAAAAATAACTACTACTTTGTTACACTACCAGGCGTAAGCAATATAAAAAGGTTCGAAGAGCCAATATCATAATAAATCATGCAAAAAATAGAAATAAAAATTCCAGAACAATATCATATTAGCAAAAG
>JAOZVK010000505.1 GCA_029938185.1 Bacteroidales bacterium
TGTTAATCATGTAAATCCTGTCAAATTATTACATTTATAAACTTAAGCAATTTAAGTCTTAATATAGTAGTTTAACAAAAGTTTTTCGGCATTTGTTTTTGCATAATTAACTATATAACAACTGTTTGTAATAATGCATAAGCAACATTAAATAGGTCGAAAACCTTACCTTAATTTGCATATATAAAAACTAAAATTAATAAATTGAAACCAAAAAATATTATATATATTATTATTATTTATTTTACATTATTATGTTCATGTAGTGGAAAAAATAATAAACCCAAAATAGAGAAAGGAATATTAGACCTTACTTCTTGGGATTTTGAAAAAGATGGTAAAGTAAAGCTTGATGGTGAATGGGAGTTTTATTGGAAACAACTCATAGAACCTAAACAATTTGACAAGTTTCAGGAAAATAGAGAATATATAACAGTAAAGGGTTTTGGAACTTGGTCTAAATATTCTAAATTTGGATATGCTACATATCGCTTAAGAATTATCCTTCCAAAAACAAATGAAAATCCCAAAATTGACTTTAAAAAATATAATCTTTTTTCATCATCAAGAGTTTGGTTTAATGGAAAAGAAGTATTAAAAGTTGGAAGGGTTGATTCATTAAAGGACAAATACGTACCTGAATTTGTAATGTATAGACATTTTTTAGACCAACAAAAATATAAAATGTTAAGCGATACTTTAGAAGTTGTAATACAATCTGCTGATTATCATTGGGGAAAAGGCGGTGTTAGAGAATGTACAATTTCTACACCAAACCAAATTCATAAGAGTACGGACACAAGAATAATTTACGATTCTATAATAATCTCCATACTTTTTACTATGGGAGTTTATCATATACTCTTGTTTTTTTTCCGTAGAAACGAAAAATCTACTCTGTTTTTTTCATTATTATCCTTAGATGTTTTACTAAGAGCATTATCTACCACTGGTTTTACTTTCTATTTATTTCCACACTCACTGTCTCTAAGATTAATATATTTATGGATACCGCTGTACCCTATGCTGTTATCTAATTTTGTATACCATCTTTATTCCAGTATTTTTAATTATAAAATATTGAAAATAATAAATATTGTGGGAATACTGTTTACGATTTTTTGTATGTTTACACCTATAAATTATTTAATTTTAGGTGAAAAAATAATAGGAGCTTATATATTTATTGTATTGTTCTATTTGTTTTTTAATGTAAATTTAAAAGCAGTACGATACAAAAAACAAGGTGCATTATTTAGTTTTTTTGGAGTATTTATTCTTATTATTGGAACAATAAACGATTTTGTATTTGTTATGGGTAAAACATTTATAGTAAGTTTTCCATTAGCTCAAATGTCTCTAGCAATATATGTTATTATACAATCTGTAAACATTGCCGAACGTTTTTCAATTTCATTCAAAAAAAATAATGAATTGAACAAAACTCTTGATTATCAGAATAAAAATCTTGAAAAAATTGTAAAAAAAAGAACAGAAAGAATTACATACCAAAAAGAGGATATTCTTGAGAAAAATGAAGAACTAAATCAACAAAATGAAGAAATGCAAGCCCAGTCTGATAATTTACTTGAATTAAATGATGAGATGAATTTAAAAAATAACAAATTATTAGAACAGAAAGAAAAAATCCAAGTACAAGCAAAAAAATTACTAAGCTCTACACAAGTTCTCGAAAAACAGAACTCAAAATTAAAAGTACAACACCAACAAATAACAGATAGTGTTAAATATGCAAAAAATATTCAAACAGCTATATTGCCTTTTATCAGTAGAATAGAACAATATATTGAACTATTTATTTTATATAAACCTAAAGATATAGTATCGGGTGATTTTTATTGGTTTACTCATTTAAAGAAAATAGATGGACATAGTGCAAAAACTTTTATTGCTGCAATTGATTGTACTGGGCATGGAGTTCCAGGTGCATTTATGAGTATGATTGGCAACCAATTATTAAACAAAATTGTTAACGAACAAAAAATAACTAAACCTCATAAAATATTATTACAATTACATAATGATGTAATAGCCACTCTAAAACAAACTATAAATGAAAACGATGATGGTATGGATGTGTGTCTAATTTGTATTGAAAATTTATTCAATAATACACATAGAGTACAATTTTCGGGAGCAAAACGACCTTTGTTTTATACGGATACAGAAACAAACAAAATTATTAACATAAATGGAACAAGAAAATCAATAGGTGGAAAAGAATATCAATCAGAAATGGATGAATTTGAACAACACGAATTATATTTAAAAAAAGGAACTGTTTTATATCTTACATCTGATGGTTATATTGACCAAAATGGAGCTAATAAAAAACGTATAGGAAGCCCATTATTAATAAAAATGTTAAACAAAATAAATCATAAACCTTTGAAAGAACAGAAAATATATCTTGAAAATGAATTAGATAGTATTCAAGGTGGATACAAACAAAGAGATGATATTACTATAATAGGATTGAAAATTTAGATATTTGAAAAATGAAACTAATAAAAATAATTACAAACAATGGTATAAAAAATGAATATTCGCAAGAGTTAAAACGGAGTATAAATCTTACAAATGTTCTCAACTTTACATTTATAATATTTGTTCTTCCTTTTTTGTATATATTCAAACAATCATTTAATGCTGTATTAATAACCACAATACCTATTTGGTTACATATAATATCTTTTATATTAATTAAATATGATTTTCATAAAATTGGTAGAGCTATATTTAGTCTAACAACAGCAACAACAGTATTTTTTGTTGCATGCATGGTTTATGTTGATGATGGAACATATGGAATGGCTGCAAAATTTTTAATAATTGTAGGTGTTATTTTCCCGTTCATCGCATTTGAAGCTAAAGACTGGAAAATAAGTTTCCCATTAATTCTATTAATATTTGCTTATATATATTTTTTCGATTATTACAATTCTGTTTCGATAAAAGTTAATTTGAACCAAAATTTTGATACAAACATACTAAAAGATATTTCTGTATTAGTTTCGGGGCTTATGTTTGTTAGTTCTTTTTACTATTATAGAAAATTATTATCAAAATATGCTGAAAAACTAACTGTTCAAAAAAATGATATTCTTGATAAAAATGAAGAACTAAATCAACAAAATGAAGAAATGCAAGCCCAGTCTGATAATTTACTTGAATTAAATGATGAGATGAATTTAAAAAATAACAAATTATTAGAACAGAAAGAAAAAATCCAAGTACAAGCAAAAAAATTACTAAGCTCTACACAAGTTCTCGAAAAACAGAACTCAAAATTAAAAGTACAACACCAACAGATAACAGATAGTGTTAAATATGCCAAAAATATTCAAACAGCGATATTGCCTTTTACCAGTAGAATAGAACAATATATTGAACTATTTATTTTATATAAACCAAAAGATATAGTATCGGGTGATTTTTACTGGTTTACTCATTCAAAAAAAATAGATGAATATAGCGCAAAAAATTTTATTGCTGCAATTGATTGTACTGGACACGGTGTGCCAGGTGCATTTATGAGTATGATTGGTAGCCAACTGTTAAACAAAATTGTTAATGAACAAAAAATAACTAAACCTCATAAAATATTATTACAATTACATAATGATGTAATAGCCACTCTAAAACAAACTATAAATGAAAACGATGATGGTATGGATGTGTGTCTGATTAGTATCGAAAATTTATACAATAATACATATAAAGTATGTTTTTCGGGTGCTCGAAGACCATTGTTTTATGCTGATAATGAAACAAATAAAATATTAACAATAAAAGGAACAAAAAAATCAATAGGTGGAAAAGACTATCAATCTGGGGTACAGGATTTCGAAGAACAAGATTTAATATTAAAAAAAGGAACAGTTTTATATCTTACATCCGATGGTTATATTGACCAAAATGGAGCTAATACAAAACGAATAGGAACTCCATTACTAATAGAAATACTTAACAAAATAAATCATATGCCTTTAGATAAGCAAAAACAATATCTTGAAAATGAATTAGATAAAATTCAAGGTAGATACAAACAGCGCGATGATATTACAATAATTGGTATAAGACTTTAAAAATTTAAGCAATTTTGGCATTTTTCATAAATGTCAAAAAGTAGTAGACACTTTTTTTATTCTTAAAAACCTTATTTTTTATTTTAAACCTTAATAGAAA
>JAOZVK010000506.1 GCA_029938185.1 Bacteroidales bacterium
TTGGAATGAATGGACTAATGCAATACTTGAAGAGCGAGGAATTAAATTTCCTGTTTCTAAATAAAATGGAAAAATATATTCAAAATAACAAACTAATAATTCAGTCCGTATTAAATTTAGGAATTAAAAATATGTATCGTTATAGCGACGAAAGTATTAACAATAAATTTGATGATATTGTAAATAATATTGCCATAGATTTATCAGACGGAAGTAAAATTATTTGCACCATAGATGAGGGCAAAAGCAACATAGTCCTTTTGAAAGATACAATTATTGAGCCTAATAATTGTATCAAAAGCTATTTTATAAAAAATTATATAGGGTTTGATTTTCTCAAAAATGGAGACTTTCAAAACATAAAAAAAATATCAATCTTACAAAAAGAACATGAATTTGATGAATGGTATATTATGGCTGGCTTACAAATAGAATGCAATAACATAAAATTTGCTATCGGAAATTGCTTGACCGATCTTGATATACAAGGGCTGTATCTTATGAAAACAACAGATGTAGCAAATGATTTAAAGAGGTTAAAATGAATACAATAACACAAAATTTCAAAAAATCAGAAGACTCTTTAGAGGAAAATTGGATGATAAGATTATGGGCTTGGGCAGATAAAAACAATATATCATATGAACAGTTGCCGAGAGACAAAGAGAAATTATTGGGGTTGACAAAACTTGACATTAGTAGCAATGAGCTAAGAGAACTACCAGTAGAACTATTCAATCTCACTCAGTTGACAGAGCTTGATGTCAGTGAGAATATGCTGACAGAACTTCCATCCACAATTGGTAATTTAACACAATTGACAGATATTTTAGCTTGGAGAAGCAATCTCACAAAGCTACCACCTGAGATTGGCAATCTTACTAATCTTACAGGACTCTATATCGCAGAAAATAAACTTACAAGATTGCCGACAGAACTTTTCGGTCTTGCTCACCTAACAGAACTTGATATTGCTAATAATGAACTTACAGAGTTGTCATCTAAAATCGGTAATCTCACTCAACTGACAGTGCTTTCTATGAATGGAAACAAATTTAGAGAACTACCACCTGAGATTGGTAAGCTAACACAATTAACAGAACTTGAAATTTGGGATATCAAGCTTTTAACGTTAGAACCTGAAATAGGTAATCTCACTCAATTGACAGAGCTCTATGTTAGTGAAAATGAACTTGTAGAACTTCCACCTGAGATTGGTAATCTCACTCAACTGACAGTGCTTGATATTAGCAACGAGAATCTTGAGAGACTACCACCTGAGATTGGTAATCTAACACAGTTGCCAGAACTTGCTATCCGCTACACTAACCTTAAAAAACTACCACCTGAGATTGGTAATCTCACTCAACTGACAGTGCTTGATATCAACTGGAATAGTCTTGTAGAATTGCCAGCCGAAATCGGCAAACTTACTCAAATAACAGAACTTCTTATCGAAGGAAACTATCTCATAAAGTTGCCACCTGAAATCGGCAAACTCACTCGATTGACAAGGCTCGATATTAAAGAAAATCAACTTAGAAAACTACCACCTGAAATTGGTAGTTTGACTCAATTGACAAGGTTTTTTATTTGTAAAAACAAACTCATAGAGCTACCAGCAGAGATTGGCAAGCTTACTCAACTGACAACACTTTTGATTAGTGAAAATGAACTTGCAGAATTGCCACCTGAAATTATAAATTTAAAAGAATTAAACTATTTATCATTGGATAAGAACAAAAATCTAATATTGACAAATGAACAAAAAAATTGGATAAAAGAGTTGAAATCAAATGGGTGTAATGTTATACTTGAAAATGAAAAAAGGATGTGAAAATAATGAATACAATAACACAAAATTTTAAAAAATTTGAAGACTGGTTAAAAGAAAATTGGATAGATGGATACAATGCCTTAAATCCACCAGCAACAGATACTGAAATACAAGAGCTAAAAGATGTTTTAGGTTTTGATATTCATAGAGATTTAGAAGAGTTGCTAAGATGTCATAATGGACAAAAAGGTTCAGTTAGTGGTCTATTTGATGAGTTAATTTTTTCATCAACTAAAGAAATTATTAAAAACTATTTGAGTTTATTAAAAGAAAGAAAGTTTATAGACAAAAAAATAGATAGCGATAAAGAGATACAAGATATTTATTTTTATAAGGGTTGGGTGCCTTTCACTTCTGACAAATATAATGTTATTGGTCATTTTAATTGTATAGATACAAATCCAACTATTGAGGGTAAAAAAAATCAGTTAATTGTTTGTGCGACAAATTATCCCAAAAGGCAAATTATAACCAATAGTTTAAGTGAATGGTTTTGTGAATATATAAAAGATATATATGATGGTAACTATCTTTATGATGAAGATTGTGAGGCTATTCTTTGGAAAAAAGATGAGTATATACTAAATAAAAATCTTGGATGTAATGGAGAGTAATTTTATGGAACAATTTAAAATAGATAAAAATAAAGTTGATGCTTGGGATTTATTGGATATTTTAGATGAACAATCTATTATAGCTTGCAAAAACGAGATAAATATTAGAACTTGTTTATTGGGATTTTGTAATTCCATAAAAGACAAAATGCCGCTTATCGCTATAAACTCTTTAAAAGTTCTTGAAACTTATATAAAAAAACAAGCAAGCAAAGAAGAGTTAAAAAAAGAAACAATTAAATTATGGGGCTATTATGAAAAAGAAAACGATAAAACCAAACAAGATAGCATAAGAGCTGTTATTTCAGCATTAAGTTTGTGGACAGAGGATTATGAGGTCTTTGATAGTATAAGATATTGCTTGGATTATTGTTCAAGTGTTGCAAAGTCTAAATTTGATGATGAATTATACTTTATACTCAAAGAAAACTTAAAAGGAAATATTCAAGATGAAAGGTAAAAACTGGACTATACCAGATATTGGTATGGAATTTATATGGATTGAATCATTGAATTGCTGGACAGGTAAATATCAAGTTACTAATTGCGAATACCGCAAATTTATACCATCGCATGATTCATTAGAATATGAAAACAATTCTTTAAATGGAGAAAATCAACCAGTAGTATTTGTCAATTTTGATGATGCTCAAGCTTATGCTAAATGGCTGACAAAAAAAGAAAAAAAAGCAGGCAGACTTCCTGTCGGATATAAATATCGCCTGCCAACACAAGAAGAATGGACGGTTATAGCACAGTGTGGTGATGACAGAGAATATCCATGGGGCAACAACTGGCCTCCTGTTCAAGGAGAGGCGGGGAATTATGATTTTCCTTGCATTGTTAAAGGTAATAAAAATAATTATCCCGTAACTTGTGATGTAAAACAAAGTGGGGCTAATATTTGGGACATTTATGGAGTTGGTGGCAATGTTTGGGAATTAACACAAAAATCATCAAAGGACGATTCTTTTGATGCATGGAGAGGAGCTTCATGGTATAGTTTTGATGGATACGAATTGGGTTGCCTGTATCGCAATGACAGCATTTCATCAGGTCGAAGCGATGAGGACGGCTTTCGTTTGTTTTTGTCTCAATGAATAGTTTTAATTTACAAAATAAAAAGGAGATAGGCTATGCAATATTTTTGTATGGATGTGTATTATGAAGACAATTATGCTGTATCCGCAGGAATACTTTTTGATAATTTGACCTCAGATGAATGTTTGTTGGAGCAAACTATAACGGTTGAAAATATTGAACCGTATGAATCTGGACGATTTTATAAAAGAGAATTACCCTGTCTAATAAAATTAATAGATAGTTTGCCAGAATTACCATCTATATTTATCGTTGATAGTTTTGTGCATTTGGACAATGATAAAAAAAAGGGATTGGGGGCTTATTTATATGAATATTATCAAAATAAAATACCTGTGATCGGTGTTGCAAAAAATGATTTTAAAGAAAACTCAAGTTCAGAAAAAGTATTTAGAGGAGAAAGTAAAAAATCATTATATATTACATCTATTGGCATAGAACAAAATGTTGCGGCTGATATGATTCAAAAAATGCATGGTGATTATCGTTTGCCTACTTTGCTTAAAAAAGTAGATAATATATGTCGGGGAAAAGAATGAAGACAATAACACATAATTTCAAAAAATTTGAAGACTGGTTAAAAGAAAATTGGGCTACACGTATAGTAAGTAATTAACAATGAACAATGGATAATTAACAATTTTGCTTACGCTTG
>JAOZVK010000507.1 GCA_029938185.1 Bacteroidales bacterium
TACCATTGTATCATTGAATAATTGTACCATTGTATCATTGAATAATTGTACCATTGTATCATTGTACCATTGTACCATTGTATCATTGAATAATTGTACCATTGTAAAAGTATAGTAATAAAAATTTATGCGTAAGCAAAATAAAAAGGCACGAAGAGCCTAAAATAATTTAAACCTTTTTTTCTTTTTTTTTGTTCTACCTTTTAACATAGCTGGTGCCCAGCCCAAAAATGGAACATAAAAAATTAATACCTCAGGATTTCTAATAATAGTACCTACTGCTTTTTTTATTAATTTGGGAACACTTTCGTCTTCAAAATCTTTTGTTCTTAAAACTTGAGCTTCTTCATTTAAAACCCTTTTGTTAGGAACTATACCGGTACGTTTTGCAACAAGTTTTCGTCTTCTTTTGTATCGTTTTTCATGTTCGATAAATAAAAATGGCCAAGCAATAGGACTAAAATACAATAATTTATGAGAATTTTTAATTGCCTCCATTACCAATTCTGGAATATTGTATGGGTTTTTTCCATATTTACTTACAGCTTTATCAAGTCCTATTTGCATTTCAGCATGAATTTTATCTCTTATATCATACAAATCTTGTTTAGATATTTCTTCAAAAGGTTTATCTATCATTTCGTATGGTTTTATTCTTTTTCCTCTTACAAAAGTAAGTTTTGCAGGTAATGCAAAATAAAAAGCCCATGGTTGAACTGGCATCAAAAATGTAGTTAGTCCTAAAGGCAAAAACGGCATACCTACTTTATTTACAAGTTTATTAATAACTTTTTGACTATATGTAAAAGGATTTATATATTCTGCATTAATAGTTGCAATTGGTACAATATCTGTTTTATATTTTAGACTCATTCTTAGAGCAGATGTTGATAATCGTTGTAACTCATATCTATGATTAAATCCTTTTCCAATACCGGGAACGCCTTCGGGATATATCATTATATTCGACTCTTTGCTATACATCATTGTTTCAAAATTGAGTGTAGTAGCATCAATTGCTCCTAATCGTTTCCAAAAATGATTTATTAAAAACGGACTCATCATTCTGGTTTTCGATAACATTGGAGATGTTAATGCTCTTATTGCTTTTGACACATCATAATCTTTGGCTCTGAAAAGTGCTGTTGCAAAAATTATCGCGTCCCACGGAAACGACATACCTGAATGATTGCTTGCAAATATTAATGGTCTATCTGGATTATTGCGTTCTGGAAAATCATTTTCGTCAAAACCTACCAACTTTGCTCTAAAATAATGCTTTTCAATGGCACTCAATAGAAATTTAGCTACACTTATAGTGTAATTAATATCAAAATACTCGTAGTATATTGATTGATTACGCTTTATTTCATCTGGTATTTTTTGTTCTGCTTTTATTGTTATTTGTTGCTTGTCCTCTTCCTGTATATCTACTTTGGTTTGTGCTTCGCTTGAATTCATATTATACTAATTTTTAAAATTTACAAAACATCACAAAACTATTAATTATTAGTTGTTTTTGAAAATATTATTTGTGTTTTAATTGAACTAATAAATAATTAACAATTAATAATGGATAATTAACAATTTTGTTTACGCCTGATAAACAGTGTAGTATGAAAAATAAAAATATCAAGTGGTACATGAAAAATGTCTAAATGCTTAAAAGTTAAGATATTATATCTACTTTAATAACACTTATTAATGATATGTAATTAACTGTATTTCACGAAATAAACTTTACATAAGATAGTTCTAAAAACATCGAATTAGGAAATTATTATAAAAAAAGACTTTATTATTATAAAAAAATTGATATTCTAATAAAAAAAAACTAACTTTGTGGAAATTAATTTTGGGACTACAATTAGGATAATTATGGGTGAAATTAGGTTTTGGGAAATAATAAAATTGCTTGATTGGTCAAAAAGTGGGAATGATAATGCTGTGACCGCACCTGCAATTAGTAAACTTGCAGAATATAGTTTAGATGATGTGTATAAATTTGAAGAAATACTATCTGAAAAACTATATAGTTTAGATTGTAGAAAATATGCAGAAAACATAGGTGAAGAATCATATAGAGATAATGCATACTTTTCGGTTGATTATTTTCTATACATAAGAGCTTGTGTTATAGCAAATGGGAAAGAATACTATGAAACTGTTCTCAACGCCCCCCATGAGATGCCCAAAGATATTGATTTTGAACCATTGTTGTATATTGCGCAAAAAGCATACAGCAGAAAAACAGGAAGTAACAATTTTGCATATATGCCAAGTTATAGTTACGAGACTTTTAGCAACAGTATTGGTTGGGGAAATAAACATAAAAATATTAGAGCTAAATTACTTGCTTCATAATAATAAACTGGCTCTTCGAGCCTTTTAATGTTGCTTACGCATAAATAATTTTATTATTATAGATTATCAGTTAATTAAAAAGCAATAATAAACTTAGGTCTTCGACCTGCTTAATGTAGTTCACGCACAACATGTAACTGATTGTATTTCAGAAATCAAGCTTTATGTAAAATAGATTAGATTTTTTATATAAGTGCTTACAAGTTTGTTGCTTTTTCTACTTAAATTCGGAAAAACTTTTTTTATACCACTCATTTATATAAAATGCAATGTCAGTTCCTCACGGTAATTCCAAAAAAAATCCCAAAAAAAATCACCTGTATAGTATACACGACAAAGAAGAAGACACTACATTTAAATTCGGAATTAGTGGCGAAGAGCTAAACGAAGATGGAAGCTCGCCAAGAGCAAACTATCAGGTTAATCTTTTTAATAGAGTAGTTGGCTGGTTTAGGTTTTTTGCTGAAGTTTTGATTTCCAATATAGAAGGCAGAAATAATGCTTTAAAAATGGAGCAGGAACATATAGATGAATATGCTAAGAATAATGGGAAACCTCCAAGAGGAAATGATTAAGGTCTTTGACCTCCTTAATATTGCTTACACATTCTGGTTACCTGTCAGAAGTTGGACAGTCTTGTTTTTCAAGTAGTTTTAATCATAGAATTAAAGTAAAGATTAGCGAAACTTTGCGTCAAACTTTGTGTAACTTTGCGGTTAAAAAGCGGCTAACTTAAATCTGGTAGCGTACATTCTATTAATATTCGTCCCAACAAAACAGTGTTGATGTAATTATCAGTTATTTACAAAGCATTTTTGAAATTATCAAAAATAAAAATCGGCTACCCTTTTAAAGTTGGACAGCATTGAATATTAATTTGTTATAATTTATATGTAAAAGCAAATCGGTCGGACTGCTTGAAGCGGTCAGACTAGTTTACTTTTGTCCAACTTTTAAACGGGTATAGCCTGGGCTTATAAAAATTAATAAATTACAGCAATATTATTAGTTCTAATTTTATTCTTTTTTTTATTGTGTTGCTTTTGCCCTTTCAGGGCGTTTTTGCTTACGAATACATTTATACATAGGGCGTTGCCCCATGTTAATGCTTATGCCCTTTCAGGGCTAAAAAACTTATTAACGAAATAAAAAAAACATTTTAGGAACTAATAAAAAACTTAAATAAGCTATTTTTGCTTGTATTTTTATAAGACCAGCTCTATACTAAATAGGTAAAAACTTTTGTATGGGTGCTTACTTATTCATAACTTACGGATTAAATTGCTTTTGTACTAATGCGTAAGCAACTATAAATAGGTCGAAGACCTTAATATGTGATTTAACAAAAAAATAAATGTCGAAAAACTTTTGTAAGATTACTTAAATAAATTTTTAGATCCAAAAAATAATTAAATTTGTTATATCTTTGCAGTAAGGAGTTAAAAATTGAGAACAAACTTTTAACTTCTTCCCCCTTTGCAGTGGGCTTATAAAAATACGAGCAAATGTAGCTTATTTAAGTTTTTTATTAGTTCCTAAAACATTCTTTTGTTTAGTTAGTAATTTTTTGTACAATAGTTTAACCACAGAGTAAAATTTCACAAAGTATCAAGAGTTATTATACTCTGCGAGACTAAGAGCAAAACAAAAGTCCGATAGGACGAACTATTGTAAACCCACAACGATAGTTGTGGGAATAAAGCAAAATAGTTCGTCCCTTGAGGGACTTTATGTCATAAGTATTTTAATACCACGATTATCATCGTGGTTTAACAATAGATATCGTCCTTACGGACTTTGATTGCACAGCTTGAAAAATATAAAAAAAAGAATAAAA
>JAOZVK010000508.1 GCA_029938185.1 Bacteroidales bacterium
GTAAGAATAAAATTAGCATGATACAAATTTATTGATTATTAACACCCCAGTCTTCAACCTAATTTAATGTGGCTTACGCATTTTTGCAAACTACTGTCATGTAGTTAATAGTACGAAAATAAATGTTGAAAAACATAGGTGCAACTTGTTGATAAATAGTCGAATCCAAGCTTATGCGGGTTTGTCAATATTTGCAATACTGTTTTTTTTAATTATTTTTTACCACTCTAAATCCAAAATGATCGTTTCCTCTATTTTCCTCGTCACTAAATCTTATAGAAGTTTGTAAGGTTGCTTGGTGATAGTTCCAAGACCCACCTCGCCAGCATCTTAAAGTCGAACCATCTATTTCAATAATTGGATTAGAAACAGCATTAATACTTAATGGTTCGGTATAATTATCTTTAATCCACTCCCATGCATTTCCAGCTAAATTGTACAAACCATAAGGGTTTGCATTTCCACTTTTAACATTCAAAACATGACCAAGGGCAACAGACTCCATTCCTAATTTATTCCAGTTAGCGTTGTTGCAATCTTGTCCATCATAAACAGCATATTGAAAATTTTTACCTGCTTTTGCGGCACACTCCCATTGTGCTTCTGTTGGTAGGTCTAAATCGTAGTAATCAGCAAAAGCCTTTGCTCCCCACCACCTTATAAAAGTTACTGACCAATTAGATACTTCAGATTGTGATGGTAGATTCGTTGCTAAATCAGGCTTAGTTATTGACCAATTATATAATTCTTCAGAAAAATTTTGTCCTGCACCTGCCCAGTCATCAAAATCATTTATAATTGGTCCTTCAAATTTTTTTGGTGTTATACCATAATTTTGATAGTTACATATTTCTATCCAATTACAATCATCAACACTATGTGGGTTTTTAACATAAAAACTATTTGTTGTAGAGTTGAAATTTATATAGCTTATATTTAATGGATTTTCTGGTTCTATTTTGCCTGTAAATGGGTTATCATCACCATCTTCATTATTGTGATCTTTTAATACTCTTGTGCCATCTAAAGTATATAGGATTTTTCCACTAAAGTTTGAAGAGCTTGTACCTATAATAAATCTTTCGCTATTATTAGAGCCAGATGATGTCTCTACAGATATATCAATTAACCCATCTGCATAAGCTTTGTTTAGAAATTCTACGTATTGAGCATTAGTAATCTCGGTTTCACTAATTTTAAATTCTTGTAATGTTACTTGGTGTTCTGGACATGCTGCTTGTTGAGCCGGTGAACCCGAAATATTGTTGCTTCCCATAGTAAACGTTTGTGCAGGAATAGAATTTAATTCTAAACCTGTAGGAAGCAAGACTGTTGTACCATTATCAATTGGTGTATTATCATTTTTTGAACATGCAAAAAATATAAATGTTAAGTATACTAAAAGTACTGCAAATTTAAATTGTTTTTGTATCATTTTCTTGGTTTTAAATAATTAATAAGGTCTTCGACCTATTTATAGTTGCTTACACATTAGGCAAATCACAAATTAATAATTAACCATTTGCACTTGTTCTTTTAACCTTCTGTTGTCAATTATTAATCAAAGTATTGTACCATTGTACTGGGCTTCTAAAAATTAATAAATTACAACAATATTATTAGTTCTAATTTTATTCTTTTTTTATAATATTGCTTTGCCCTTTTCAGGGCGAAAAAAACTACTAACAAAAAAAAACATTTTAGGAACTAATAAAAAACTGAAATAAGCTATTTTTGAGCAGTTTTTATAAGACCACCATTGTACCATTGTATCATTGAATAATTGTACCATTTAAAGTATAGCAAAGTTAAATAAAAAATCTAAGCATAAAAATAACTTCAGAAAAAATAAAGTTAATTCTAATTTACTAACTTATATAACACTATAAATAAGAGGTTTAACATTTAATTTGTTTTTACTTAAATAAATAGTTAGTATTTTGAATTTCTATTTCTCAATTATCAAGTTTTTTTTTAGCTGAAAGAATATAAGCATTAACATGGTAGCAACACCCTATGTATAAATATATTCGTAAACAAGAATGCCCTGAAATAGTAAAAGAAATAAAATACACTTGTATTATCATGATTTACTCAAACGCATTCTATTTCGCTTCCAAAAGCTTATCCTTATGTTTTTTTTATAAATACACTAATTACTAAATATTTGAGATACTTACTAAATATAGTTTAATAGTTTAATTATCAAACAGTTTTAAGTTCGTGATGTAAAACCAAATTAATAAAATTTTATATATAATAGTTATATTATTTAATTTTTTTGCATATTTAGCAAATTGATAGAACATGTAAGCACCTATACAAAAATGTTCATCTATTTTGTACAAAGCTTGTTTCTTGAAATACAGTCAATTATACATCATGCGTAAATAACATTAAATAGGTTAAAAAAAAGAGCCTAAATTTCATAATTTAAATTAAAACAAATGAGTGGTAATAGATTAGTAACATTAAATGAATTTATAATTGAAAAACAGTCCCAGTTTCCATATGCTAAAGGGGAACTATCCAGACTATTAAGTCATATTGGTATTGCAGCAAAAATTGTTCATCGCGAGGTAAATAAAGCCGGATTGGTTGATATATTGGGTGAAGTTGGAGCCGTAAATGTGCAAGGCGAATCGCAAAAAAAATTAGATGTTTTTGCTGATGAGCAATTCATTGGAGCATTAAAAGGAAGTTCGGAATGCTGCGGTATTGCATCTGAAGAGAATCAGGATATAGTTACTTTTGATGATGATTTAGCAAAAAATGGAAGATACATAGTTACAATAGATCCTCTTGATGGTTCTTCTAATATTGATGTTAATGTTTCAATTGGAACTATCTTTGCGATTTTCCGAAGAGTTACACCCATTGGTCATAAAGCCGAAGAAATTGATTTTTTGCAAGAAGGAAATAGACAAGTTGCTGCCGGATATATAATATACGGATCGTCTACAATGCTTGTATATACTACAGGAAGAGGTGTAAATGGATTTACTTTGGATCCGTCAATTGGAGAATTTTGTTTGTCTCACAGATTAATTAAGACACCCGAAACTGGTGAAATTTATTCTATAAATGAAGGAAATTATATTAAATTTCCTAAGGGAGTAAAAAAATACATTAAATACTGTCAAGAGAATGACAAACAAACCGACCGACCATACTCATCAAGATATATAGGCTCGTTGGTTGCCGATTTTCATAGAAATCTTTTGAAAGGTGGAATATTTTTATATCCAATTACTGAAAATAACCCTAACGGCAAGCTGAGATTACTATATGAATGTAATCCAATTGCATTTTTGGCCGAACAAGCAGGAGGAAAAGCAACTGATGGAAGAGGAAACAGAATCTTAGATATAAAACCGGAGGCACTTCATCAACGTGTTCCATTTTATGTTGGTTCTCGTAATATGGTAGATAAGGCTGAAGAAATGATTTCAATTTATGAATAGTTTTAAGCATATTTTAATATTGCTTACGAGTATTAATGTCTTCTCATTTAAAAAAATTAGAATTAGTATATATCACTAAAATTGGGATTCTCTCAATAAAAGTCTCAGTGTGGATTTATAATTAACCATACTGAGATTTTAATATATGCACATTGTATAGTTTAACAAAAAAATTTCAAAATAATTTACTGATTAAAAATATGTCTCGAATAGCATTAAATAGCATAAAAATCTTATTAATAATTATTTTACTATTTATTATTATAAGTGGATGCAATAATGATGGTTCAATTAACTTTGGCAGAAAACTAAGTACAAACCTGAAAATTGAAATAAATAAAGAATCTTATTATGTTTATTTTGAGGAATTAATGCCAATTGACTCAATAAAAGCAGAAATAATATTGAGTCCTAAAGGTAGTTACAAGGAAATAAAAAATAAAATAAAGAAGAAAAGAATAGAACTATCAATAAAATATACAAATGCTAAAACTATATCTTCAAAAAAAGAAATAATTGATAAAAGCAAAGATTATCTTAAAAATGTTATTGTAAACGAACTTATAAGTACTATTACAAAAGTTTTTCGGCATTTTTTTTTGTACAATTGGCTACTGATAGCAATTTATAAAAATGCGTAAGCCACATTAAATAGGTCGAAGACCTTACCTCACTGGTGGACTTATAAAAACTAATAATTTACAAAATATTATTAGTTCTAATTTTATTCTT
>JAOZVK010000509.1 GCA_029938185.1 Bacteroidales bacterium
CTATATATATATTGTGTTCTTTGCACAAAAAGATTTTATTAACGGTTTTCTTCTTCGGAAATGTGTATGGAAACGGCAGCAAAGCGGCTTGTGTAGCCGAGCGAAGCGAGGCGGAACAAGCTGCTTTGCTGATGTTTTCCAACACAATGTTATACATATTTTTTATATTTCAATCTTTGGTATAAATTCATAATCATATATTTGCGGTAATATTTTATCACGCAAAATGTCATGTTTTTCTTTCAATTTTTTAAATAAATCTCTGGCTAAATCTTGGTCTTGTAAAACTTTCTTTATTTGCCAAAGACCAGCGTCCCACGTTTTTATTTCAAATAAATTAGTTCTTAATTGATTGAGGTTTGCGAAATAATATTTGTAAATTTCTTTTCCTGCTTCAATCATTTCTTTTGCTTCTTTGCTAAATTCTTTTTCAGATAGCCATTTTGCCACAAATCTATCTTCTGCCGATGCAAGTGCTAACGAAAAATCACTATCTGTAATTTCCCAATCTTTTAATTCAGCTATTAGAAACGGGAAAAAATTATTTTTTATTTGATAAATTTCTTTTTCGTATTCAACGTCTTTTATTGATGCAGTTTGATTGGAATTACTGAAAACATTCCAAATAGTGCAATCATTTACGAACTCTTCCGACAATTCTTGTTTTGTCTGTAAAAATTGGTCTCTGTCATTTATCCAAGTTGCTTTTGGAACTAATCTAACAGCATGGATTATCATAGCCTTGTCAAAATTACTTGACGTGACAGACAAACCACCTGCACTTGCAGAAGGACCAGACAATAGATAAGTAATTCTTTGTTGCTGAAAATCATTACCAGGTGTCATTAATGAAGCAATAAAACCGTCTGAAATCCTATCTCTTTTGTCTGAATTGTCAGTTTTTACTTTTATTGCACTACCAAAAGGCGGAAATATTTTTATTCCTTTGGGTCTATCAATCCACTTATTCAAAAACATATTTCGATTTACTGAAGGTATTTTTTTATGTCCTATCTTTTCTACATTTTCATTAAAAATATCAACAATGATATTTTGATTTTCAATTTTAATACTTTTGGACAAATTCCATATTAAAAAACCAACAGGAAAATTGCCTTTTGTCCCCGAAAAAGTAAGAGAACTAAAAATAAAACCACGTTTATATTCAAATTGAAAAACATTATTCCTGAATTTTTGGTCATTATTTGAGTTTAAATATTTTATTTTTGAAAATAAGCCAAAATGAACATTTTTATTTTCAAATTCTTTTTTTACACGAAACATGAATTGAGCAAAAAGTTCTCTTGAAACTTCACCTAATTTTTGTTGGTGCATTATTTTGCGAACAATTGTATTACTAACATCATTTTTTCTATCGCCGTATTTGTTACCTGCTTTTTGACTTGTTGCAAAAGGCGGATTTATTAAAATTATCCATTTCAATTTAGAATTTGCCAAATCTTTTCTTAATTTTTCGGGTAATTTCCACGTAAAGTCAAAATCTAAACTATCGCCAGCGAAAACATTTCCTACGTCATCGTTTAGGTAGTCATATTGAAAAACGGTCGCACTCGGAAATAATTTTTCACAATGTTCTACTTCACTCGGATAAAGAGTTGATAAATAAAGATATTTATAACTTTCATTTGGTAAATACCATTCAAGATTTCCTGTTCCCGAAGCCATATCCCAAATACGATAATCACCAGATTTCCACCAATCTTTGCCAATAGTTTTTTCAATATATTCTAATGCTTTATTGGCAAATCGAATAGGTGTAAAAAATTCACCATGAAAACGTCGCATATCTTCATCTGTAAGGCGGTCAATTTTTGATAAAATACCACGCATTGTATCTGGCGAAGTAACTTTTTCATATAATTGCCAAAAAAACTGGTAATCTTTCATTAGAATTTTTTTCATTCTAACTTCACCGTTTCCAAAATCAAAATATGCTTTTCCTTCTTCTTTGCTTAAATGAGTTCGCCCTTTTTGAATGTCGCAAACAAAATATTTTGATGTTTTAAAGCCGTTTTTTACAGAACTGCCAAAAATACCGTTCCAATACTCAAAAACGTCTTCAAAATTTTCTTCTGTTATTATCTTTTTATCACTAAAACCAAATTCTTGCTGTGGGTCTAAATATGTTGTAATCATTTTCATTTTCAAGGTTGTAGATATGAAAATTTCTAACTTTTTCGTCTGTTATTAAATTTTCAACTAATTTTTTATCTGGAATACTTGGGGCTAAATCCCAATCATAACTTTTCAAGTCAGAATAATACTCTTTCCACTCAATAGTTTTTGTAATTATCGTTTCGTTTTTATCAGATAAACATAAAAATTTTGGAATTGCTTTTTGCGTAAATCCAAATTTTAAGCGATGAACATAATAAAGTATTTGTGCTAAAATCCATGCTCTTGCTTTAATATTTAGCATATTTTTATCATACTTAAATTCAAATAAAATCTGAGGTGTATATAAATCGTGTCTATCCGAAGTGTCATATTGAATTTTGAAATGCTTTGCATAAGCATTTTTCACGTCTTCATCGGTGTGAGATTTCGCAAGATTATTTTTGAATTTATTATATTCTTTGTTCATCTATTTTTATTGTTATTATTTATGCGATTATGTATAACGGTAACTTGTTGGGTGCGGTTGTGTTTTTTTATTTTGTGTAGCCGTAGGCGGAACAAAATGAAAAAATACAACTGCACACCAACAAAATGATATGCGTATTTTATTTCTTTTCTATTCGTTTTTGTTCATCAATATAGGTTTCGTTTGTCAATCTCTTTATTGATTTTGTTAAATTCGTATTAGTCATTATTTTGAGCTGATATTGAGCAATTTCTTGAAGTTGTTTAAATCGTAATTCTTTTGAAATTCCTTGTTTTACTAATTCTGCGTTTGCTGTTTCCAAATTAGATAAAACGGCTAATTCATTGATACTTGCAAAATCTCTTATGTTTAAATTTTGTTCTGCGTGTTCTGGATTTGCATCTCGCCACGTTTTCGCTGTGCAATCAAATAAAGCAACATTTAATAAATCAGCTTCTTCGGCATAAGCTAACCATTCTGTGTTTTTTGTATAATCAGCTTTTGGTAAAATGTAATTTTTTACTGCATCTGTGTGAATATGATAATTTGCTTTACTTAAAATCCGTTTAACATTCCATTCTAAATTATATTTGTTGGTTTCAATTTCTTTAAGCCTTTGAAATTCTTTTATCAAGTATAATTTAAACTCTGCTGAAATCCACGAACCAAACTCAAAAGCGATGTCTTTATGTGCATAAGTTCCGCCGTATCTACCAGGTTTTGATATTATCCCGATTGCATTTGTTTTTTCAATCCATTGTTTAGCACTTAATACATAGCCGTTTGACCCTGCTCCATTTCTAATGTTACTGAATTCAGTTACATTAAAATCAGGGTTGTGCATTTGTTCCCAAAAACCCATAAATTCAACTGTGTATTTTGCACTCAACCAATGCGATATAACTAATCCTGTTGCTTCTTTATTTTTGTGTTTTGCAATATCCGTTAGTGAAATAAAATCAGCTTCATTTTTTGAAAACAAAGCTATTTCTGTGCCTTTTATGGTGATTTTAGTTTTTTTCATTGATTGATTATTTTTTCTACGATAAATTTATTCTGTTTCCTCTGTTACACCTATACTCCTTAGTAACGCAGTATATTGGTCATTATCTGCTTTTAATTTATCAATTATTAACTCTGCAACTTTTTTCATTTCAGGAACTTCAATAGGCGAAGCTCCTCTTTCCATTGCTCCTGCTAAATGAGAATATTCATTATTAACTCTGTCTGTTAATATTGCAGGAATTCCATTTTCACCAAAAAACTTTTTGTATTTTTCAATATCCTTAGAAAAATCTGGATATTTATAAAACAGATATATTTCTAAAAATTTACGTGCATTGTTACCAAAATTATAAAAAGTGGTATAATTTTCATCTGTAATCTCTTCAATTTTTGTGTACTTATAAATTTGATGAAAAAGATAATTAAATTCTGTAATGTATTCTTTTAAATATTTAGGCATTAAACTAAAATTAGAATATTTATCAATTCTATTTATTATGAAAAATCTTTTTTCATAAGATTGAAACTTCAGAACTCACAAAAAGCGTCAAATTGAACAAAAACAATGGCAAATTAAAAT
>JAOZVK010000510.1 GCA_029938185.1 Bacteroidales bacterium
AAGCGTAAGCAAAATTGTTAATTATCCATTGTTCATTGTTAATTACTTATTATATTATACGTTTGAATTTATGAAAATGAAAAATAATTTGGTGTTTTTTTAAATTAATTTAATAAAAAAGTATATTTGTAAAATAATTGGTATACAAAATAGCTTAAATACCTAAATTAAAAATCATAATATGGAAACAGCAATTATTTCGGAAAACAAATCGGTAAGTATAAAATTAGTAATAAAAATATTATTAATATCCTTGCTTGTTTCTTTTATGGCTTATAGTGCAAGCGAACTTGTTAATGAATTTGCACAACAAAGGAATGAAAGCAGTAAGCAAAAACCACAATTACAAAAAAATGGGAATAGAACTCCTGAATTTGTTGTTGGAGGAAAATTTGCACAAGAGGGTGTAAAAAAAACTGTAAAATATACATTTAAATATATATCAGAACAGCGACATGTTCTTCAAAAGATTGGAAAAAATTCTATTGTAAAAGAAGTAAATACAATTGTTGATACAAGAATAGTAAATTTAATAAAAGATGTAAAAAAAATAAATACCGGTTTGGCACAAAGAACCGGACAACTGTTCAAATTACCAAATGGAAATATTTATAAAGCAAAATCTATTACTAAAGGTGCTAATATTTATCCTTTTAAAGGAAAAGGTATTTATCAACTGACAAGAGCTGAGTTTAAAATTTTGCAGAATCATAACAGGTATGGTGGTTTTACAAACAAATTTTATAAGTGGTTTAATTCTCAAAAGCAGTTTGCAAAAAATCCTATTACCAAAATAGAATTGGAAAAAGTTATTAAAATTATTAACTCAACAAAATGATTATTTGCTATTTATTTAAACAAAAACCGGATAGACAGAAAGCATTATTATTTCTTGCAAAAGAACTATGTTTAAAGCCTTATACTGAAGTTGATTATTTAGATTTATCTTTGAACAAAGAATATAATGATATAAAATTATTATTGGAATATATCCACCGAAAAAATGAAGAATTGGAATATATGATAGAGTTTTCTGATATTGCTAAAAGCGTACAATTTTCTGATATTGATTTTGTTAAAAATTTTTCAAAAAAACTAAATATAGAAATATTTTTTTTTGCACCTGACAACAGTAGATTTAATGTAGTACAGGTTTTACCAAATGGAGATATGTATTTTGGACATGAATATTATAATAATATAAACTCCTACAAACAAAATAGTTATATATCTGATTTTAAACAGATGAAGCTCAAAGATGAAAACGAATTGCTTAATGATATTGTTTATGAAGAACAAGAAGCATTAAGCTTATAAAGTTCTTAAGGTCTTCAATGTAGCATACTAATTTGAGCTTGGTTTCTAACAATCACCATGTTGAAAACATGGTGTTATTCTTATTACGGTTACTATCCAATACAATGATTATCATCATGGTTTAACAATAGCTACCCACAACGGATATTTGTGGGAAGTAGAGCATTGATTGTATATCATGGCAAGCGCAAGCAAACTTTTAGCTTTTAACTATTTTAATCACACGTTGCCAAGTCCCTATTGGGACGTTGGCAAGTGTTTGCCTTAGTTAATTAATACAAAAGCAGCCCATTTATAAGGTATTCCTGCATATTTATTTTTCATAAATTTTTGTGTTTTGTCGAATGCTTTTTTTATATCTTTTAGCTTAAACATGTTCGTATAAAATCGTGTCATAAACTCCTGAGTTTCGGCATCAGGGACAGACCATAGGGAGACAATAATATAATCGACTCCACACATTTTGAAAGCTCTTTTTAGTCCATATACTCCTTCGCTGCCTTTTACATCGCCAAGTCCTGTTTGGCAGGCTGATAATACTACAAGTCGAGTTTTAAAAAAGTTTAAATGCGAAGTTTCAAAAGCCGAAAGTACTCCATCTTCTATACCTTTATATGCTTTTTTGCCCGACCATGCATGATTTCCGCCAGCCAACAATAAACCACTACGTACAAGTGCATTATCCGAATATTGATATTGAACTTTATCATTATTGAAAGCCGTTTTGTTTTTTCGTTTATCTTCGGGTTCAGGAAAATAAAATCCATGAGTGGCAATATGCAAAATAGAATGAGAATTTAGTTCAAGCGATTTAAAAGCTTCTTCGCTTGCTTGTGCTCCACTGTATTTTGTGTGTTTTATTTTTCGTGCTTTTTTGCCAAATAAATCTGCAATATTATCAATTTCTTCTTTTGTGCCTTTTAGATAAGTCCATTCTATGCCCCTTGCTTTATCGCTGCTGTAATATGCTCTGTTTGATTCTTTTTTATATTTCTGGTTTTCATTTTGCAGTTCGGTTTCATTTGCCGAATATTTTATACCACCAAATAATGCAATATTTTTAATATCCGAAAAGCCAAATTTATTTTTTTGTGCAACCCTTGCAGTAGTCGAAGTATAAACAATACTGTATCTATCGGATAATAAAAGGCTATCACCATAGGGAACAGCATCAAAAGCAATATTATGAAGCAAACCCGTAGGCGAAATATAAACAGTTTTTACACCTTTAAGATATTTATCAAAAGGCTGCCAAATAAGACTATCAAGTTTTGATTTTTCAATATCTTTTGGTTTTAAACCAAATGGTTCAAGCCCACGCGATTTATATAACTGCCCAATAGTACCTACATCACTACCCGTATTTGATTGTTTCAAAACTTTTTCTAATTCTTTCTGCTCAAACAAAAACACAGCTTTTGGGTATTTATATCCCTTACGCAAAATAAGTGCATAATATAAAGTACTGTCAGTCCATTTTGTATCATTATGATAATCAAACCTTATAAACTCAATAGCAGTTTCATCTTTAAGTGCTTTTTTAATATTCTGCCACTTAATATCTAAATCTGTTAGGTTTTGAAAACCTGACAGATTTGATGCTAAACGAGTAAGTTGTTTTTCCAAAATATTTGCTTTTTCTCTTATTTGCTCAATATCTTTGCGGCGTTTAGCAATTGGTAGAGACAACTGTTTAGCAAGCATTTTGTTGTACATATTCATTTTAGTATAAATACCAATAAGCGAAGTATCCACAGTTTGCAAAACTGCCCTACGAATTGCAATTGCTGATTTTAGCAATTGCCCCTTCATATTTAATGCATTATTATAAACAATACCAACAAGTTTTTTATTTTCTTTTCTTATTTTAAGAAAAAAGGAATGATAAACATCAAAATAGTAGTTTATTTCTTTTTTTAAATATTTTTCTCTTTCTTTTTCGCTCATAAATTTAGCACTTTGGGCTGATAGAAAGTCATTATACCGTTTGCTTCAATATAAAGTTGCTCTGCTTTTTGGTGATTGCCCATACTTTCGTATAATGAGCCAAGATTGTTACAGCTTGTTGCATAACTTGGGTGCAGTTTTCCAAGAACTTTTTCTCTTATTTTTTTTGCTTCAATTGAAAGTGGCTCTGTTTTTTGGTAATTGCCCATATTGTAGTATAACAGGGCAAGATTGTTACAGCTTATCGCATACCAATCATTTTCTGTGGTATTTATACTTTTATAAACAGCATTGCAAGCCAAATAGTATTGTTTGGCTTTTTTGTAGTTTTGAAGTTTTTCAAAACTTAATGCCGTGTAAAATAATAGTTTACTGTAATAACTTATATCTTTTTTTCTGTATTGTTGTTCAATAATTGGTATTGCTCCTTCGAACTCAAATGCTGCTTGTTTGTATTGTCCTGCTTTATAATATTGCATTGCTTTGTTTGCGTCCTGTGCTTTTGCTGTATTTGTTGTTTGTATTAATATTGTAAATATTAATATGATTAATAGGCTTATGTTCTTTTTCATGATAGTTTTTTAATTAAATAGTTAATTTAAAAATATGAAATATTGATTTTAATAAATATATGAAAAATAAATTTTCCTTTAAGTAGGTCGATATATAAAAACAACACTTTTGTTTTTTTTATTATGCTGTTTATCAAGCGTAAGCAAAATTGTTAATTATCCATTGTTCATTGTTAATTACTTATTATATTATACGTTTGAATTTATGAAAATGAAAAATAATTTGGTGTTTTTTTAAATTAATTTAATAAAAAAGTATATTTGTAAAATAATTGGTATACAAAATAGCTTAAATACCTAAATTAAAAATCATAATATGGAAACAGCAATTATTTCGGAAAACAAATCGG
>JAOZVK010000511.1 GCA_029938185.1 Bacteroidales bacterium
GAACTAATAAAAAACTTGAATAAGCTATTTTTGCTCGTATTTTTATAAGACCAGTGCTACACACCTTTTAAATTGGGTGCAAAAGTGGATAGTCATTAAAAAATAAGTGATGGGATTTTTAAAAAACTGTTATTTTGCAAAATTTGGCTACCAGTTTTAAGTTAAGTAATTAACAATTAACAATGGATAATTAACAATTTTGCTTACGCTTGATAAACAGCATAATAAAAAAAACAAAAGTGTTGTTTTTATATATCGACCTACTTAGCCGCTTTTTAACCGCAAAGTTACACAAAGTTTTGCTAATCTTTACTTTAATTCTATGATTAAAACTACTTGAAAAACAAGACTGTACAACTTCTGACGGGTAGCCCAAAATTTGCGATATTTCATATTATTTATCACAACAAATTTGCGAAATTGGAATATGGTGGGGAGTACCAACAGGCTGGATAGTAGGTATGTGTCATTTGCTTTCTTATATTATATATCGGGACGATGGAAGAAAAAAGTAATTATGTAAGGTCTTCGACCTATTTAATGTTGCTTTCGCTTGATGTAAGGTCTTCGACCTATTTAATGTGGTTTAAGCATTTTTGTATATAGATAAATTACAGTTGATTGGATAAATGCTAATACCGAAAAACTTTTGTAACAGTACTTATAATTAACTGAATTAAAATATAAAATTTTAAATCGAAATATTTTCTTCTTGACAAAATTCATCAATATATTTGTCAGCATCTTCATATTTTAACTCTTTGGCTTTTCTAAAATCCATGCAAGCATCATCTTTTCGTCTAATTTGTAGATATAATATTCCTCTTAATAAATATGCCAGAGCATTTTTTTCATCATATTTAATAGAGTTCATACAATCATCAACTGCTCCCATATAATCATAAAGCAAGTTTCTTGATGCAGCTCTTCCATAGTAAGCCCTACTATCTGTACTGTCCAATTCGATTACTTTAGCATATGCATCAATAGACTCTTGATAATTACTTATATCGTAGTGCATAGCACCAAGATTAAAATGTGCTTTTATATATTTAGGATTTATCTCAACAGCTTTTTCTAAATCTTTAATAGCATTTAAAGTATCCCCTGTATAAATTTTAGAATTAGCTCTTTTATAATATGAAGTATCAAGATTCTGACCTTTATCAATTGCCATACTAAATAAAGTCATTGCTTTTTTATATTCTTCTTTATCGTATAATTCTATTGCTTTTCTAAAAATTTTTGTATCTTTAGTTTCATCATTATTACATGAAATAGCAAAAAAATAGATTACTGTCAAAATGTAAATAAATTTGGTGTTTTTCATAATTTGTTAAGTTTATGGTTCTCATTCTCTGTTTGGTACAAACTGCTTGTTATTTCAAATAATTATAACAAAAACTCGAAAAGTCTAAATATGAATAACCTCATTATATGCTGCTGCTGCTGCCTCCATAATAGCTTCAGACATTGTAGGATGTGGGTGAACAGACTTGATTATATCATTAGCCTTTGCATCAAGCGTTCCTGCTAATACTAATTCCGAAATCATTTCGGTTACATTAGCACCTATTAAATGTGCACCAAGCAATTTATCAGTTTTTTTATCAAATATTAGTTTTACAAAGCCCTCTCTGTCACCCGACGAACTTGCTTTTCCAGAGGCTGTATATGGAAATTTCCCTACATTTATCTCATAGCCTGCTTCTTTTGCCTTTTTTTCGCTTAAACCAACCGATGAGATTTCGGGGCTTGCATAAATACATCCTGGAATATTTTTGTAATTTATATCAGTAGTTTTGTGACCTGCTATTTTTTCGACACAATTAATTGCTTCGGCAGATGCTACATGAGCCAATGCTGGTGTATTTATAATATCGCCAATAGCATATACACCCTCAACATTGGTTTGATAATTTTTATCAACTTTTATTTTTCCATATTCGGTTTCTATACCAAGCTCTTCAATACCAATATTTTCAATATTTGGTGTTATACCTACAGCTGATAATACAATGTCGGATTTGTGAATCTCTTCGCCTTTTTTTGTTTTAATTACAAGCTTGCATTTTTCGCCACTTGTATCAACAGATTCAACTAAGGATTTTACCATAACTTTTATTTTGTTCTTTTTGAATGAGCGTCCGAGTTGTTTCGAAACATCTTCGTCTTCCAATGGAACAATAAATGGTAAAAATTCAACAAGTGTAACTTTTACACCTAAAGTATTATAAAAATAAGCAAACTCGATTCCTATAGCTCCAGAGCCTACAATTATCATTGATTCAGGAAGTTTAGCCAGACTTAAAGCTTCTCTGTAACCAATTATTTTTTTTCCGTCTTGCTTTAAATTAGGAAGTTCTTTTGAGCGTGCTCCAGTTGCAAGAATAATATTATTTGCCGAAATATTAGATTTATTATTTTCACTATCAGTAATTTCAACAGTTTTATTATCAATTAGTTTTCCAGTTCCGTATATTACTTCAACTTTATTTTTTTTAAATAAATATTGAATACCTTTACTCATATTTGCAGCAATTTCGCGACTTCTATTTACTATTTTGCTAAAATCGACATCTACATTTTCAACATTTATTCCATAATTTGAAGCATTTTTTATATACTTAAATACTTGTGCACTTTTAAGTAACGATTTTGTAGGAATACAGCCCCAGTTTAGACAAATACCTCCCAGTTCGGCTTTTTCAACAATGCTTACTTTCAGCCCCAATTGTGATGCTCTAATTGCAGCCACATAACCTCCTGGTCCACTACCAATTATTATAATATCATAATTCATATATGTAAAGTTTTAGTATTTAAAGGTTTCTATAAAGTTTTATATTATTATACTTTGTGAATTGCAACTGCTTTAAGTTTCAACTCATTTCAAGTATTTTTTTTATTTTATCAATGCTTAAATTATATTTTTTTGCAATATCTTCAATAGGTATTTGCTTTATATAAAAAAGCTTTATTATTTTTTTCTCCATCTCGGCTTGTTCCTCTCTTTCTTCTGCTTGTTTTTTTTCGTCTTCCACTTGTTTCCTTATTATTTTTTCTTTATCTAATTCTTTTGCAGTATTATCCAATTCTTTTGTAGTATCATCTAATTTTTCTGTTAGAGAGTTTATTGTTCTGTATTTATTTTTTAATGTTTGTAAATATTCATCTTCTGTGTGCATTTGTTCCTCTAAGTCGGGGTTTTCGAGGGCGGCGGATTTTAGGCGGCGAACTATGCGTTTAAATTTTTTTGGAATATCATCTGAATCATAACGTAAACGATGTGGATTATTATTGTAAATTAAATTTTGATCAAAAAAACTTAATAATTTATAGGTTTCAATTAAATGGATTTTATTGACAAAAGATGATAAGTTTTTTTTAACAAAATCTAAATGTGCCAATTGTACCACTATTATTCCATAAGTTAAATTGTCTATAAATTCATTTGGCTTTTTTAAAGTTTTATTTGTGTATAGTCCAGTGGTTATATTATTGGTATGTAATACAAGATCTTTTATATCGTTTTCTATCTTAAAATTGAGGATGAAAATCGGTAAAATAGGAAGACTAATTAGTTTTGTTTCTGGAACTTTGGTGTGACTGTTTATTACTATTCGTTCTGTTTTTTTTGTAAATTTATTGGCAATATAACGTTTAAAACGATAAATATCATCTGGTTGGTTTTCTTTTTGGAGTTCTATCATTATCAGTTCTTCTATGCCTGAACTGTTTCTAACTGTTGCTATAAAATCAAGATGCCCTTTTACTACATCTGTGCCTGTATGAGGGTTATTTATTTTTATTTTTTGCAATTCTAATTCGGTATCTATTAGTTGCCATTCGGACTTATTGATGCTTTGTTTTTTCTTACTTGCTTTTTTATCTAAGTCTTCTATTTTTATTTTTTTGTCTAATTCTGTTTTCTTTTCGGTGTAATCTCCTGTATCATAATCTAATTTTATAATTTCTCTACCCGAAAGAACAGATAATATTATTATTGCTGATTTTTTGTCTTCAAGTAAATATTTGAAAACATTATCATAAATAGGATTTGGGACTATTTCGTAGTTTTTCATGACTGTGTATTTTAGGTGTTAAACTTTTTACAAATATACAAAAAATAGGCTACACGTATAGTATTGGACATTATTTTATTTTTTGACAGGATTTACAGGA
>JAOZVK010000081.1 GCA_029938185.1 Bacteroidales bacterium
TTTTAATTTGCCATTGTTTTTGTTCAATTTGACGCTTTTTGTGAGTTCTGAAACTCACTCTTGGCTTTCCAAACAAAGAAGTTGAAGATTCTTTTTCGCTTCATATGTTTTCAAAAACTCACTATTGACCAAACTTTTAAAACTTCTACTATTTTGGTTGATATTGAGGTAGAAATAGAAACTATTATTGGCAGAATTGATGCAGTTGTAAAAACCGAAACACATATTTATATTATAGAATTTAAAATAAACCAAACAGCCGAAAAAGCCATACAACAAATAAAAAACAAAAATTATGCTCTGAAATATACAAATGATAAACGTCAGGTTAATTTGATTGGTATTAATTTCAATACTGATAAAAAACTTATTGAGGATTATAAGGTCTTCGACCTACATTTAATATTGCTAATGCGTGTATAGTTTATTGTAATCCAATAAATAATATTTATAAAAATAGATATTAAGTAGTCTTACAAAAGTCTTTTGGTATTTTTTTCGTGTAATCAACTGTATGGTAGCGATTTGTAAAAACACGTAAGCCACTTTAAATAGGTAGAAGACCTTAATTATATTTTAGCAAAAAACTATATTCTCATTCCTATAACGATAATATCATCAACTTGTTCAAGATCACCTTGCCAACTTCCAATTCTATCAACAAGTATTTCTTTTTGCTCTTCCATTGTATTATTATTTATATCTACAAGTAATTTTTTATAATTTTTGGTCATAAATTTTTTACCTCTTGGTCCACCAAACTGGTCAGCATAACCATCAGACGAAATATAAAAAGTATCACCCTCTTTTAATTCAATTCGATTAGTTGAGAATTTCTCATTCATTCTATCCGAAATACCAATCGGCATTCTATCTCCTTTATATACTGTTAATTCTCCCTCTCTAATAAAATACAATGGGTTGAGTGCACCCGAAAATTCCAATATTTTAGCTTCGAAATCAATCATACAAAAAGCTACATCCATACCATCTTTTGTTTCATTTTCTCCACCAGTCTGGTGTAAAGCTGTTATCACATGTTGTCTCAGTTCATCAAGAATGCCTCCAGTAGTAATTTCTTCTTCTTCAACTTTTGAAATAATATCGCTCAAAAAAGCCGAACCTAACATACTCATAAATGCTCCTGGAACACCATGTCCAGTACAATCGGCAGCAATGATATATACCTTATTATCAATTTGTTTCATCCAATAATAATCACCACTGACAATATCTCTTGGTTTGTATAATATAAAATGATTCGGAATAACACTTTCGATATACTCACTAGGTGGCAATATTGCTGTTTGTATTCTACTTGCATATGTTATACTGTCTGTAATATCTTTTTTCTGATTACTTATTTCATCTCTTTGTTCCTGAGCTAAATCTCTTTGTTTTTCAATTTCATCTCTTTGTGTTGTTATTTCTTCTTTTTGTTGATTTAGTTCTTCATTTTTTTCAAGTATTTCACTATTTTGTTTTACAACTTCATATGTTCTCTGTTTGACAATCTCTTCAAGTTGCTCGTTCTTTTTGCGTAAAGCTTTGCTTCTCCATTTCATTATTAGCCATATTACAAATATTAATAACAAAATAACAGTTGCAATAAACCATACCTCTCGCCAAAAAGGTTTAAGAATTTCAAACTCAATATGATTATAATAACTCCAAATTCCGTCTTTTCCTTTTGTTCTGAAAACAAATTGGTATTTACCGGGAGGTAAATTTGTATAATTAGCTTTATGCTCTTTGCCTTTTGATGCTGCAAAATCATTTTCGAGTCCTTTCATATAAAATTCATATTCTACAGATTTTTCATCAGTAAACGATAATGCTGTAAGTTCAAATAGTAGATTATTTTCATAATGTTTTAAGACACTATTAAGCTTCGGAATTTCTTGACCATTTAATATAATTTTTTCAATTTTACATTCAGGAGTAAATTTTTCACTAATAATTTTTTTAATATCAAATGTAGCAACACCATGGAATGTACCTATCCATAATAATCCTTTAGAATCGACTTTTAGTCCATTAATAGATATTTCATTACCTAATAATCCATCACGTGCATCAATAGAAAATTCTACTTTTTTTGTTTTTTTATTAAAGTATGAAAAACCTTGATTTGTACCAATCCATAAATAATTTGCATCAGTTGATTTTTGTATTGCATTAATAATATTATTAGGAAGACCTGTTTTGATATATTCTATATAGTCCTTATAAATAGCTATACCATTTTCTGTTCCAACCCACAATGTATCTTTATCGGAATATAATGACCATATTATATTTTCAATATCTTCTAGTCTATCAAAATCATTTCCATCAAAAAAAACTAAGCCAGTGCTATTTGCTCCAACAATCATATCTTCATATTCAACAAGTTGTGAAATCATTGTTGTAGATAAATTAGAAAGTTCGCTTACTTGTTTATCAAAATTTTTGAAATAATAAACAATACCATTACCTCCTGTTAATAAGAATATTTCATCTTTAGATGATATAAAAATACTTTTTATATAATCCAATGGACGTTTGAAAGTTATAGTTTTAACTATTCCTAAACTATTTTTATCAATTTCATACAAATTATTGGTACTTGCAATAATAATATTACCATTCGACTTTAATCCAACAACATATGATTCATCTGATTTTGAAAACAGCTCAGTATAATTTACTAATTTATCTTTTATATAAAACACATTGTCATTAACACTTATCCACACTCGTTCTTTAGAATCTTCGATAATTGAACTTACATAATTGTTTATAATTGAAGGAAATAAAGTTCTTAAACTACGGGTTGTAAGTTTTTGTATTCCTCCTGAATAGCCAAACCAATAGTTTTTTTCTTTATCTTCTATAAAAGATAGTATTTTTTGTTTTTGTAAACCAATTCTACTATCATATATTATTGGTTTTTGAGTTATTGTTAGTATTTTATATATTTTATGGTCGGATAAAAGCCAAACAGAGCCATCAACAGTTCGAGTAATTTTATTAATTTTAGTATTTACCGAAATATTTAATTGTTTGTTAATTAGATTTCCAAGATTATCTTTTTTGTATTTTGCTAAATCAACAATATGTATTCCTTTTTTTGAAGATATCCATAATTGATTTTCTTCATCAATAAAAACAGCATAACATGGAATATCTGAAATTTTAAAAATCTCATCATGTCTATTAAGGTAATAGAAACCATAATCGGAGGCTACGTATGTAATTTTTTTAGAATAATCTTGATGTATTGAATTAATATACTGTGGAATATTAAGGTTTTCGTTGTTCAAAAATTTTTGATTATCATTTCTATCTAAAGTAACAATACCATAATCACCATAAAACCATTTGGTATTATTTTTATCAATAAAGATTTTTTCAAATGACATATTAGAAAACATTGTTGTCATTTTTCCATTTTTCAGAATAGAAATCCCTTTAAAAGTAGCAAAATACATGTTGCCTTTTTTATCTTGAGCTATGTCAAAAACAGAATTATTACTCATTCCTGCACCAGTATTAAATGTTTTCATTTGACGACCATTATATTTTGTAACTCCTGAATGAGTGCCAAACCACATATAATTTTCATGGTCTTGGTAAATTGCTAAAACATCTTCCTGAGGCAATCCTTCGTTTGTTCCATAAAAAACAAAAGGGAATATTCCACTTTGATATGTTTCGTGCAGTGCAGTCAAATAGTTTATTGCTGCATTTAATGTCATTCCTGTTTGAATTTTAAAATACTTGTCCAAAATTGATTTTTTTCGTGCATACTCAAGAAACTCAAGTATTTTCTGTCTCAATTTTGGTTGATTTTTCTTTATAGCCCATCCATCTAAACCAATATCTCCAATAACAAATTTTGCCTCAAGCAAAGGATACTTTGATAGTTCAAATACAAAGCTGCTACCAATTATATAGTCTACCTTTCCGCTTAAAATAGCTTCAATATGCTTTGAATTTGGTTCGATAATATAATTATCAAAATGATTTTTTATTAGTATATCTTCCTGCATCGAACCTTTTTCAACTACACCTTTGTATTTTTTTAGGTCATTAATAGAATTAATTTTAGTATTTTTTCTTCCAATAATAACTTGTGCATATGGCATAAATGAAATTATATCCAACTTGTTTTTTCTCCATTTTGTTGGAACCATATTTTCGCATATAACATCAATGTTTTTAAAAATTTCGGGGGTATATGCACTATCTTTAATTATTTCGCCATGTGGATTTTCAAAATACCTTGAAAAATCATCTACAATAACCGTTTTGAGTTTTACACCTATATATTTTGCAAACTCTTCGGCTATGTGTTGATTAAATTGCTTGTTTACAGAATCATAAACCATTGTTTTATGTTGAAAAGCGACAATTATTTCACCAGATTCAAGTATTTCATCTAAATCTTTTGTGTATCCATTAGATTTTTGCACACTTGAGTATGCACTAATTATTTCAAGATATTTTGAATAGCTCATTCCAAAATGTTCAATAAATATCCTATCTAATTTACCACTTCCTTTTAATGTAGCATAAAAATTTTCTATTTCTTCGCGAAGTCCTTCATTATCATTCTCAACTGCCCAACCAATTTTTTTAACAGGACTAACAGGGAATGCTATTTTATAATCAGGATTATGTTTTACAAATTCTAAGGCTAAATAAGAAACAGTAATAAAACCATCAATCCTACCTTGTTTTAAAAGTTTTTGCGATTGTTCTTCCGAACTAGTAGTTTTAAACTTTATTTTTCCATCTACCAAATTATTAATAGATTTGATATGAGTTTCGTAACTTGAATTGCTTAGAAAACCAATTGTTAATCCTTTTAACTCTTCATATGATTTTAGACTTTTGTTTGATTTTGGAACAATAAGTAAGTCGCTCAAATCAAGAATACCTGCATAATCAAAAAACTTTTTTCGCCATTCTAAAACATATATAGTTCCGCAAATAAAATCAGCCCTTCTTAGCGCATCTGGTGTGTATGATACATTAGGATTTGTTTGATAATTATCAGGTATTTTTCCTTTTCTCGAAAAATTATCATTCCATGTAGTATTTACTACTTCAAGTTTAACATTTAAAAACTTAGCAAATTCAAGTGCTAATTTGTAATTTAAACTCTTTCTAGCACTTTCAGTAAATGCAGCATATATTTTCCCACTTTTTTTAATTGTTTTAATATCTCTTCCAAAAAATAAGCTTGGTACAAGTAAAATTAAAAACATTAAAAACAGTTTTTTTGTTTTTATGTGTTCGTTAACTTTGTATTTATATAATTTTATTTTTTTTACCATCAAATTAATATTATCAAATCAGTAATATTTAATAAATGTACTAAAGTCCTCAATCTATTTTAATATTGCCAATGTAAGTGGTTTTTCTACATCTGTATTTTGTTGATTTTCATATTGTTACAATATAAATAGAATGAGTTAGCAACATTTAATTGGTCAAAGACCCTAAATTATGAAAATTAATGTTACAATATTTATACCATATTAAGTTTATTTATAATTCAATTATTAACAGGGCAGAAAACAGCATTGTTTAATTATATAATTTAGTAAAATTCAGCTCTTAACATTTATATGTCTATAAATAAAGTTTTATTATTTTTTCTAACTGAAAATATAAAATAGTAAAATAACTTTGATATAAGCAACATATAAAGAGTAGAAATATTTACAATTTCATATTTTCTAATTGCACAGGTCGATTTTTCTGCAATTAAATAATGAATATCGAAATATTAAAAAACGAAAAAAATAATTAACTAATTAAATTTAAAGGTGTAACCAAATTTGTAATTAGTAATCTGTAATTGCTGTTTACGGCATAATGATAAAGTTTTCTTGTCAAAACAAGTAAACTATACCGTACAAAATTAATATAAAAACAATGATACTACTAATAATTGGACATATTTCATATAAACTTTATAGTTCTTCTCTATGAAATTACTAAGTGTGACTCTGTGGTTGTATAAAGTATATTGTTGAAAATTTAATAGTTACACGGGGAGATTAATCAATTTCAAAAGTGCATTTTATATGTAAAACATACTTTACACGATAAAAATATTATTGCTTTAATTATAATCAAAGTATGCAAAACT
This sequence comes from Bacteroidales bacterium, assembly GCA_029938185.1. Lineage (GTDB taxonomy): Bacteria > Bacteroidota > Bacteroidia > Bacteroidales > JAOZVK01 > JAOZVK01. The sequence goes on from JAOZVK010000081.1 coordinate 6,146, forward strand.
AAATACGCAATAGATGCAAAACATGCTCAATATTTAGAACCTTTGCGTATTTTGTGCTATATCTTGTGACCTTAGCGTGAAGTAGAGTAACTTTAACATAATTTCATGCAAAATATTTCAAACCACAACAATAAAATTAAAAATGTCCTTTATTAAGTGAAAATTTCAACTACAAATAAGGCGAACTATTGATTTTGTAAATATTAAATTTACATTATATTTTTATAAAAGGTCTTCGACCTAATTTAATGTTGCTTACGCATTCTTTTAATACTCTTACAATACGCAATTTAACAAAAAATAAATGTTGAAAAACTTTTGTTAGACTACTAAATATTTTTTTATTACTTTTGTTGAAATTTAAAATTATCATTTTTAATAATAAAAAACCATGGCATTTATATATCAAACAGAAAATTATAGTGAAATTGTTCAAAAAGATATTGAAGGTTTAAAAAAGTGGAAAAAACTTGAAGACAAAAAGAATATTGCAACTTATCATCCCTTTTACATATTTACAAATAAATATGAAAACTATAAATTAATTTTTGAAAAATCTGATATTATTGATAATACACATATTTACATTTTACGAGAGCATTTTTATTTCGGGAAAAAATGGGATAGAATAAAAAAAGAACTTAAAAATAATATTTATAAAGAAACAATAAAAGAACAAAAAGAAAAAGCAAAAAGTGAATTTCTAATAAAAGAAGAGAGATTAAAAATAAAACCTCCATTTCCTAGTTCATTATCATGGTATAATGATTTAATTAGTGAATATAATTTTAATGTCTATGAAACAGAAACATGGAAAAAAGCTTATGATGAGATAAGTGGACAAGAAATAGATATTTATAGAATTATAAAAAGAGTTTTAAAAAAAGAGATAACAATACATCCTGTTGACGAAGTAAAAAAATTATTTACTGCTGCACTTGGTGATTTATATATAATTTTAAAAAAAAGAGAGAGTAATATAATTGTCCTTATAACAGCAGGATATACAAATAACAAGAATGATAAAGAAAAAAAAATAGAGTTATCAAAAAATATTGATGCAAAAATAACAACAAAAGCCTATTCTATTTCTACTCCTGCAAATGAAAAAGATATAACAGAAGGATTTAATTTTTGGAATAAAAATATACAAAAAACAAGTAAAACATCTAATCTTGCCTTGCATGAAGAACAAATTATTTTTTTAAAAGAAAAATATAATCCTCCTGTTTTCATTAATGGACAAGCAGGAAGTGGTAAATCTACAATGTTATATTATTTAACTGCTGATTTAATAATTAATAGATGGGATAAAAAACAACAAGAAAATAAAATATTGTTTCTTACCGAAAATCAAGGTTTGTTAGCTGAATCTAAAAAACAAATAAAATTACTTTTAGAAAACAACCCAAATTTAGCTTTTTTATCTAAAAATGAAATTCAAGATAATGAACCAGAGTATTTTTCTTTTCAAAATTTAATTCATAGTAAACTTATAGATGCTGACACTCGTAAAGATTTTAAAATTAATAAATTTATTAATTTTAACAAATTTAAAAATTTTTATACCAAAGGAAAATTACCATTAATGAAACAATATTCAGCAGAAATAGTGTGGTATATAATAACAACATTTATTGAAGGATATTATGTAGATAAAAATATGACACCTGAATTATTTCAAAATTTACCAAAAAAAGAAAATCAAAATTCAAAAATAGAACTGTCTGATTTTAAAAATATATATTCTATTTGGCAAAAATTTTATTTAAAACTTAAAAAAGATGAAAAATACTGGGATAGAATAGGTCTCGTAAAAAAAATACTTAAAGAACAAGAAGAATTTGAAATATTATATACTTTTATTTTTTGCGATGAAGTTCAGGATTTTTCAAGAGTTGAAATTCAATTATTAGTAAAACTCTCTGAATTTTTAAAATACGATTTATCTAATGTAAAAGAAATACCAGTTGTTTTTGCTGGTGACCCATTTCAAACAGTTAATCCTACTGGTTTTAGTTTAAATAGGTTTAAAAATTTATTAAACAATGAATTAATAGCAAAATTAAAATTACCTAAAAGAGAAATAGCATATCCATTACAATTTAATTATCGTTCTTCTGGCGAAATAGTAAATATTGCAAATATTATTCAATTTTATAGGCACAAATTTCTTTTAGCAGATATTGATACAGCTCAAAAACCAATTCAATCATTTAATAAAGAAAATCTTCCTTTATTATTCTCTACAAATAAAAAACCAGTAGAATTTGAAGAAAGGTTAGATGCTAATGTTGTTTTTATTGTTCCTGATTATTTAAAATCAAATGAAAATAATGCTTTTAAAACCAAAAATAATATTGATAATTTAGACGAAGAAAAAAATAATTGGTTTGCAGAACATAATAATATTAATAACTTAAACATAAAAACAACTGTAAATGTAAAAGGTGCAGAATATGAAACTATTGTGGTTTATAAATTTGGCGAATATTTTATTCAAAACTTCGAGAACAAATTAAAAGATATTAAAGAATCAACAAATGATTTTAAACTATCTTTTTTCTTTAACAAACTATATGTTGCTATTACACGTGCAACAAAAAAAATAATAATTTTAGATACCAACGAAGGAATTAAATATTTTTGGGATTTTTTTAAAAATGACAATTTTATTGATACTATAAGTAATAGTAATTGGTTTGACAAAATTGAAAACAAAAAATATGATATAGAAAATATTGCAAAAATAGGTAATATTAAAGAATTGCCTAAATCCAACATAGAAGATGCCTTGAATATAGCAAAAGAGGATATGGAAACAGGCATATTACAGCAAGATCCCGATAAATTAAGATTTGCAGTAAAAGCATATACATATCATGGCAAAAATAACTACGCAACAAAATGTAAAGCCCTTGTTTTTAAAATTGAACGTGATTTTGAAAAAGCTGGAGAAGAATTTAATAAAATAGATGCAACAAAAGACGCTTTAGAATGCTTTTTTATTGCCGGTAGTTGGAGTAAAATTTTATCTATTAATAATAATAAAAATAACTATTTTTATTATTTTTCAAATTTAATGCAAAATAATATTTTTGAAATATCTTTAATTACTGAAATAAAAAGTAGTTTTAAAAAATACATAAATGAAATAAATTGGGAAAACATTTTTTATGAAAAAATAATAAATGTTTTGACAAAAAATATTGATATTTACACGGATAGCAAATGCAAAGAAATAGCAACTGAGTTATGCGAATTAAACAATAAAATATTTGATGAAATAATAGCAGAGTATTTTTATAAAATAAAAAATTATAAAAATGCAGTTGAGTATTGGCGTAAATACTATGATGGGAGTAAAATAAAAGAGTCGAAAAAATATTATATTTCTGAAATTAGATACACTAATAAACCAGAAGATAAAATATATTTTTACGGTAAGATAATAGAATATTGGACTGATAAAAAAATAAGCACAAACAAACCTATTAATAAATTATCTTATATTCAAAACATAAAAGATAATTCTAAAAAAATTATTGAAATTTTTGAAAAAAACAAAAATAAAATAAAGGGAGAGGAAATAGAAATAGTATTTAATTCATATTTACGTTTAAAACGCTTTGACAGAGCAATAAAATATTATAGAAAAGAATTTGATTGGGCTGTAATTGGAACAGAAAAAAAAATAAATGCTTTCTTTATTAGAGAAGTATTTGAATTTATTGCAGGAAATAATGATAGAACCGAAATTTTAAATGTAAAATTATTTAAACATTTTGAGAATGTTATTATAGAAAATAAAATACAAAAATTTTTAAATAAAAAAATAAAAAAACACAAAACCAAAGATGAAGACAGTTTAGATATTGTATCATTTTTAATAAAACTTATAGCATATTCAGATTTAGACTACAATCAATTATCTAAAGAATATTATGACTTAATAATTAAATATAAGTCTCTTTTTCTTAGAAAGAATAATAGTATTAATGATTATTATATTTTTATTGCAACAGTAGAAAGGGTTATAGAAAATACAACATTTATACTTAATACAGTAATTAATAGTCTATTAAAAAAAGTAAGGAATGAAGCGATAATTTTTAATCATCTTATTGATAGATGGCACAAAAACGAAATGAAATTATGGGTTTACCAAATAGAGTCTGGAAAAAATACTTCAAAATCATTTGAAAAAATAAAAGGTTTTGAAGATGTCCATATTTCTTTAAAAGAAAAATTAAATAAATCTTTTAAAATACTTGCAAACCAAATAAAAATACCTTATCAAGATGTAGATTTAGAAAGGATTAAAAAATTACCAGAATATCCATTGCCTTATGTTGAAACAAAAAAAATAATAGAAGAAGAAAAAGTAGAAGAGAATAAAATAAAACAAATAAACAATAGTCTTTTTGATTATTTATTTAAAAAATTTAAAGATAATAATGATTTTAAATTCAAATTAAGAGAGGATAATTTATATCAAAAATTAGAACATGGTTTTTGGTTTGATGGAGATAATAATTCAGTAGAACTTTCTTTTTGGAAAGGACTTGATGGGAAAAAAAGTAATATTAGTTTTATAATAAATGAAGACGAAACTTGTGATTTAATTTTGTCTGCAATAAACTCTGATAAAATAGCAATTTTTTTTAATAAATATACTAAACAAAAAGGTAATTTTTCGAGAAGTAAAAGAGCTGGGCAAGAAATAAATGTTTGGAAAAAAGAATATAATAAAGATAACTATTTAGAAAACCTTGAAGAGTTTTTAAATAATGATAAAAAAGACATTGATCTTATTTTAGGATTTGGTCTTGATAATAAATTTGATGGACAAACTCTTGATGGTTTAAGGTTTATTACAGATAAAGAATTTAATGAAAATTTAGAAATCATAGAAAAATATAAAAATGAAACATTAATTATTAAAGAAAAAACTGAAGAGAAGGATAGTAAAATAAAACTTAAATCATTGTATCTTAAAAATATAGGGAGGTTTGAAAATTTAGAGCTTAAATTAAATGATAGAATTACTTGTGTTTTGGGCGAAAATGGAATAGGAAAGTCTACAATTTTAAGTGCAATACCTTTAGCAATAACTGGAGTAGATGAAAACACTATTATTGATGTAAATAATAAGCGTTTGCAAGAAAAACTTAGAATTGAAAATTTTGATGAAAATGGTAAAAAATATTGTAAAGAGGGAGAGATAATATTAGAATATGAAACAAATAAAAAACATAAAAATACAATAAAATTTGAAGATGATGAAATAAGAAATGTTAAGATATATGATTTTGGAACAGAAAATGATTTTGCTGCAACAATACAAAATGATAGTAATTATTTTAAAAATTTGATACTCGGATTTCCTCAAGCACAAGGTACCAATAAAAGTTCTGAACCAAAATTAAAAGAAATAAAACGACCAAATATTGGTGATTTATTATCATTAATAATGTATTATCCAGAAGAAAAATTAACTTCTTTTTCTAAATGGTTAGATATTAAATTTAAAAATAGAGAAAAAGAAAAAAAGAATCTTGAACAAATAGAGAATATTTTTCAAATAGTATCAAAAATTATTTCACGAGATGATAGTAAAGCGATAGAATTTATAACTATAAATTATCCTTCTGGAGGCGATAAAATTATTATAATAAAAACAAAAGACAATCCTAATGGTATTCCGTTGTTTCTATTAAGTCAAGGATTGAGCAATGTATTAATGTGGATAGGTCATTTTATGAGTCGTTTATATGATACCTATCCTGATAGTAAAAATATATTTGATTCTCCTGCAATATTATTTATTGACGAAATAGATAAATACCTTCATCCAAAATGGCAAAAACGGATTTTAAAAGTTTTGCTCGAAGTTTTTACCAACACACAATTTATTATCACCACTCATTCTCCGCTCGTTTTAGATGGACTAAAAAAAGGACAATTAGCTCATTTAAAACTTGATGCAACTGGTAAACCAATAGTAGAATACAACGAAACAAATATTTGGGGCTGGGAGTATCAGGATATTTTGGAACGCTATATGGATAAAAAAACTATTGATGATTATGAATATAATTTAGAAACCGCCGAAAATGAATTAGAAACTTGGAAAAAAGAAAATAAATCAAAAGAAGAAATAAAGGAAAAAGAAGACGAAATTATTAAAATAAAAGAAAGCCATGATGCCGCACTTGGTTTGTTGGACTTAAAAAAACGTTTGAAAGCAAAAGACAAAGAACTGGAAAAATTAATAAAAGAACTTAAAAACAAAAAATAATGCACTTTGTAGATACTCAAAAATGTAAAACAGATGAAATTGAAAAATATTTATCAGATAAAAATGAAAAATATAAAAAAGTTTGGAAAAAATATGTAGATGATAAAAAAAACGGGGTAATAACAAAACAACCAACAGATAATCAATGGAATAAACCATTTATAAAAGAGGCACTTTCAGATTGTTTTTTTAATAACTGTGGATATTGCGGAAAATCAACTATTTATGATGAAACAGGTGAACAAATAAGAAATGAGGGAGATGTTGATCATTTTATTCCAAAATCAAAAGATGAAAAAAAGGTTTACTCATGGGATAACTATGTTTGGTCGTGTCCTATTTGTAATGGTAGATTAAAAGTGGCAAAATTAGGGTTTTTAAATCCAACTGTAAAAAATGATTGTGATTGTATCGACTTTTCATTCAAAAACTTTGAATATTGTTTTAAAAAAGAAGAGAAATATAAAAATCTTAAAAATAAATTTAAAAAAACAATCAATACTTTTTCAATAAATAATATAAATTTTAAACAAAAAAGAAAGGTTTTATTAGAGGAATTAGAATTTTATATTGAGGATATTGAACGCTATCAACCGTTAAAAGATTATGGAAAAGAAAAAGAATATAATGAGGCATTATCAAAATTAGAAAGAAAACTTCAAATTACAGATTTTAAATTGTTGGCAGAAAGAATTTTTATCCCCAAATTAAAAACACACCACTAAACTTTTCAACTTTTACAAAGTTGAAAAGTCAAAACGCAAGTCTGAAAAAAAATACTCTTTTTCAAATTTCTCATTATATATTCTGGCTACCCACGTAAAGTTGGACATTTTTTATTTTTTAACCATATAAAAAATATAAGTAAATATTAGATAGTCAGAGGTATTCAACTTTACATGGATAGCCGCTTATTTACAACATCAAAACCAATATCATTAATAATAAACTACTTGAAATTGCAAATCCCATAATTGAATCATAGCTTTTTGTACTTATCAATCCTAAAACTGAAAATATTATTACAAATAATAAAATATATGGAAACATTACATATAGGCTAAAATATGGATTATATGAATATATTTTTGTTCTGTATTTAACTCTAAAGCTTTTAACAATTTTCAGACTTCGACTAATCTCAATTTTCAGATTACTGCCTCTATTTATAATATGTCCTCCAATTCGTTTGCTTATTAAAAACTCTAATTTATTTGTTTTAACAATATCCGAAAGTGGTGATTTTATTGAAGCATATCTATCTATAACTTTATCGTTTATATATTCCGATGGTAATAAAAAATCAATAATAATAAGGCTTACAAACAAAAAATTAATAATTAATACTATTGTAGCATACTCAATATTTTTCTTCTTTTTTCTTTTATTCTCTTGATTACGTAAATGGACTTTAATTCGTATTTTTCTTTTACGTTCATCTTCTTTTTTTTTGTCAGTCTCTTTTTTTCGTTTAATTTTAATTTCAGATTCTGGAAAAGAAATATTTTTTTTCTCTATATATTTTTGATACAAAATATCATAATCTTTTCTTTTATCATTATTACTCAAGATACTGTATGCCTCATTTATTTCTTGAAATTTATTAATAGTACTAGCATCTTTATCAGGATGATATAATAAAGCCAAACGTCTAAAAGCTCTCTTTATCATATGCTTACTTGCATTTTTGTTTATACCTAATATTTTGTAGTAATTTTTTAACACAATTATATACTTTCAAAAGTTCAATTATTCAATTATTCAATGGTTCAATGGCTCAATGGTTCAATTATTCAATGGTTCAATGGTTCAATGGTTCAATGGTTCTGATTAACAACGTATAAAGATTAAATAAAAGTAAAATTCTTAAGCTAATTTCAGAACTCACAAAAAACGTCAAATTGAACAAAAACAATGGCAAATTAAA
>JAOZVK010000082.1 GCA_029938185.1 Bacteroidales bacterium
GAATAAAATTAGAACTAATAATATTGTTGTAATTTATTAATTTTTATAAGCCCACCATTAGTATAGTTTGATTTTTCCAGTAAATTATTAAAATTTTTTTTAACTAAAAATCAATAATAGTAAAAAAATTTGGTGTAAGCAATGTAAAAAAGCTCAAAGAGCTAAATTTAGTTTGTCTTTGTGTTTATAAAAAGATAAATTATGTAAATGTATATTTTTTATTATTAAAATAATAATACTTTATAATAAATTTATAATTTAGCATTCACTTTTTTTTACAAAAAAAGATGAAATTATAATAAAAGTACCAGATTATTAATATGTTAATAAATATTACTAAATAATGAAATTAAAAAAAATTGCTTTATTAATAATAACATTTGTGTTTATTAATAACTATATAACATCACAAGAAGAAAAAAAAATTATTGTAGAACATTCAGACTCTTTAGTTGTTAATGAGATAACACATCCAAATATAAAAAAATTATATAGAAATGTGATATTAAAACACGAAAATTCAATTATGGAATGCGATAGTGCATATTATAATACAAAGGAAAATGTTTTTTATGCTTTTAGTAATGTGCACATTACTAAACCACATGAAACCGATACTGTCCATTTATATGGTGATTCGTTAAGATATTCAGGAAATGAAAGGCTGGCTGAAATTAGAAAAAATGTGATTATAAATAAAGATAGTATGGTTCTGATTACAGAAAATATGGATTATGATTTAAATGAAGATGTTGGTTATTACTTTGATGGAGGAGTTACTCATAATGGAGAAGATACCCTAATAAGCAAATATGGATATTACTATTCGAGACTTGATGAGCTATATGTAAAAGATTCTGTAGAAATAAGAAATCCCAAATATACAGTATTTTCAGATACACTTAAACATAACCTTAGTACAAAAGTATCATTTATTTTAGGTCCTACCGAAATTATTAGCGAAAAAGACAGTAATTATATTTATTGCGAAAATGGTTGGTATGACCATAATAGAGATGTAGCTCAATTCAATGAAAATTCGTTTCTTCGTAGCAAAGAGCATACTTTAAATGGCGATAGTTTATACTATGATAGAAATAATGGATATGGTGAGGCTTTTCGTAATGTGGAAATTAAAGATACTGTGCAAAATATGATACTCAAAGGCAATCATGGAGAATTTAATGAATTTACTGAATACTCTATGATGACAGACAGTGCATTATTTATTCAAATTGACGACAAAGATTCATTGTTTTTACATGCTGACACACTTATATCACAAATGAATACTATTGTTAAACAGAATGATACAACTACATATAGAATAATAAAAGCATATAATAAAGTTAAGCTATTCAGAAGAGATTTTCAGGCTAAATGCGATTCTTTGATTTACTCATTATTAGACTCAACCATCGAATTTAGAGTTGAGCCTGTAATGTGGTCGGAAGAAAATCAAATAACGGCTGATTTTATAAAAGTTTTTACAATAAATAATGAAGTTTCAAAAATTGATATATTAAATTCTGCATTGATTGTATCGCAAGCCGATTCTATTAGATTCAATCAAGTGGCAGGAAAAGATATGATAGCACATGTAAATAATAATAAGCTTTATAAAATTGAAGTTAAATCAAAAAGTAAAACAATTTATTTTCCATATGATAAAAAAATACTAGTAGGTGTAAATAAGATTGAGAGTAACGATATGATTATATATATGAAAAATAATAAGGTTGACAAAATCTGGTTTTATCAAAAACCTGTTGCAGTATTATATCCTCCCTTGTTTTTAAACAAAAATGAATTAAAGCTAAAAAGTTTTAAATGGCTTGATAAGCACAGACCACGTAATAAAGATGATATTTTTTATTGGTAATATTTGGCGTTTTTCATAAATGCCTAAAGGTAAGGTCTTCGAGCTATTTAATGTACCCTACGCATTTTTATAATTTATTATCATATAGCTAATTGTACAAAAATAAATGCCGAAAAACTTTTGTAAAACTACTTAACTTGACATTTTTTTGGAGTAAATAAATTTTTCAATAAAAAAGCAAAAAAATTTGTATGTACAAACAAGTAAATGTAAATTTGCAACATAAATGGAAAAATGGGCTACCCACGTAAGGTTGGACACAATTGTTTTTCAAGTGGTTGCAACCATAAAGTTAAAGTAACCTTTTACAGAACTTTGCGGTTAAAAAGCGTCTAACTTAAAACTGGTAGCCGAAAAATGTAATATAAAATATTGTGCTTGTTTATATTATTCGTCTGGTACTCTGAGTAGATTAATGACCAAGATACCAGAAGAAGAGTTTGCCATTACAGATCTATCTCCATCATATGCTTTTTTTCTTATGAGTATAAACGAAAAGATTAACAGAGCATTAGACGAGATAAATAAATGATAATATTTATACACAAGCAATATTAAAAGGCTCGAAGAGTCAATTTTGTTACACAAAATACTTGTCTGTACAAACAAGTAAGGTCTTCGACCTATTTAATGTTGCTTACGCAAGATATATAATAAACGGTATTTCAAAAAGTAAGCTCTATACTAAATAGGTAAAAACTTTTGTATGAGTGCTTATAATTTATTAATAATTTAAAAAACACTAACAAAATGAAAAAAGTAACAGTAATTTTAGCTCATCCTTATTTTTCGAAATCAAATGCAAATGCAATTATTGTAAATTCTCTAAAGGAACTCGAAAATGTAAATCTAAGACATATTGATTCAATATATCCTAATGGTAAAATTGATATTGAAGCTGAACAAAAAATTCTTTCAGAATCTGATATGATTATTTTTCAATTCCCAACATTTTGGTATAACGTACCAGCAAGCCTTAAAAACTGGATTGATAATGTTTTAGCCTATGGCTTTGCATTTGGAGCTAATGGTGATAAATTAAAAGGTAAAGAATTTCTTGTTTCAACAACAATTGGAGGTCCAGAAGCAGGATATTCATCTGGAAATGTGACAATTGAAGAATTATTCGTTAATTTGAAAACATTAGGAAATTTTACGGGTATGAAAAATCTACCAATGGTAAAATCATATGGAATGGCATTTATACCGGGTATAAATGAAGATTTAGAAGCTGTTCAGCAAAATGCAAAAGCTCAAGCTGAAACGTTAATTAAGCTTATTAATAATTCTAAATAATAGTATGTTTCAACACTTTGTCAAAGTTAATTAAATCAGTACATTGTCAAGCTATTAGATATTTATAAATTGAACTTTGGCAAAGTTTTACCATATTTTTTATGAATAAGTCCCCCCCCAACTATACGTGTAGCCGACTTGTTACAATAATGTAAGGTCTTCGACCTAATTTAATGTTGCTTACGCATTCTTTTAACACTCTAATAATACGCAATTTAACAAAATGTAAATGTCGAAAAACTTTTGTTATAGTACTTAACAAAAGTTTTACGGTATTTGTGTTTTTAGCAATTAACTAATATGACAGCTAAGGTCGAAGACCTTAAAATATAAAATTATGATAAAAATTGTAATTGGAATTGATATTGGAGGAACAAACACTGTGTTTGGTGCAGTTAATCTAGAAGGTGATATTTTAATTGAAAGCTCAATGCCTACTAATTTGTATGATAATATAAACGATTATCTAAATCATCTAAGTAAAGCTATTGATAGTGTGCTTAATAGTATTTCATTCAATTACAAATTAATAGGCATTGGAATAGGTGCACCAAATGGAAATATATATAAAGGAACCATTGAGTATGCTCCAAATTTGAAGTGGAGAGGCAGTGTCGATTTTGTTAAATTATTTAAAAAATATTATAATGTACCAATGGCTTTAACAAATGATGCTAATGCTGCCGCGTTGGGTGAAATGATGTATGGTGGAGCCAAAAACATGAAAAACTTTATAGAAGTAACATTAGGAACAGGACTTGGTAGTGGTTTTGTTGTTAATAAAAAAATTATTTATGGGCATAATGGTTTTGCAGGCGAGCTGGGACATATTAGTGTTGATATTGATGGTAGACTGTGTGCCTGTGGTCGCAAAGGATGTCTGGAAACCTATGCTTCGGCTAGTGGAATAAAACGAACTGTGCTTTATGAACTTAGAAAAAGTAATAAAAATAGTTTATTAAGAAATATTAAGGCTGAAAATCTAAGATCAAAAGATATATATATTGCAGCGACAAAAAATGATAAAATAGCTTTAAATGCTTTTGATTTCACAGGAAAAATATTAGGTCTAAAACTTGCTGATGCTGTTGCTATTACCGAACCCGAAGCTATTTTTCTTTTTGGAGGTTTGGCACTATCAGGCGATTATATACTTAAACCTACATTGAAATATTTTGAAAAGTTTTTATTACCAATTTATAAGGGACAAGTCAATATATTATTGTCTGAGCTTAACAATAGAAATGCAGCAGTTTTGGGAGCAGCAGCTTTAATTTTGACTCATTAAGCCTGAATATTTGGCTATGTTATTTTGATTTTCTAATGCCATTTTACGGTAATATAAAATAAATGTTTTTCTTCGAACTATTTATAGTTTTTTCACAATCAATTAATTCTACGACTTTTGCAATTCCTTTATTTTTTAAATTAAGATTTAATGTGATTTTTTCATTCTCTTCTGGATTTTGAACAGATTGTCGTATTAATTGCAACCAATCTTCATATTTTGCTGGTATAGAATGGTTTGGTATTCAGGATGTGGGTTTTGAAATACTATATTATATTCCCATATTTTATATTTTTTACCTCTCAAATTTTTAAGGTCAAAATCAAGTGTTATTACACTCTCTTGTATTGCTTCACCTGTTTTTTTGTTTACCATATATGGTTGTATTAATACTACTACGGTGGGCTTATAAAAACTAATAAATTACAACAATATTATTAGTTCCAATTTTATTCTTTTTTATTATTGTATTGCTTTTGCCTTTTCGGGGCGTTTTGCTTACGAATGCATTTACACATATGGCGTTGACCTATGTTAATGCTATGCCTTTTCAGGGCAAAAAAAACTTACTAACGAAATAAAATAATATTTTAGGAACTAATAAAAAACTTAAATAAGCTATTTTTGCTCGTATTTTTATAAGACCACTACTACGGTAAGCACTTCTTTTTGTATAGTGTAGTTTGTTGATGATTTTTGTTGCTCGGTAATTGTTTGAATACAATTTTATTGGTAAAAGCTTTTTTAAAAACAGCTTCGTTGTCTAATGGAGCAAGTATAATAAAACAGTTTAGTGAGACAAAAACAATATTGCAAATATACAAAGTTATTTTATTAAAGTCAATTGCAAATTTAATAAGATGTTTGTAAAAAAAAACTAAATGTCAAGATATCTTTGGTGTTTAATCTTAACTTTTATAAATTTGTATTTTGGTAGCCCGTAAGGAGCAAAGTAAAAAAATATAGCTTTTAATTCTGTGAATATTAGTTGTATAGAAAATAAGTTTTTTAATAATGTAATTTTTTACGTCCATAATTACATTTTGTTGTCTATAATGAAAGAAGAAGATTAATTTTACAAAGGCTCATAAAATATTTATGTAAGGTCTTCGACCTATTTATAGTTGCTTACGCATTAGTACAAAAACAATTTAATCAGGAAGTTATGAATAAGTAAATGTCGAAAAACTTTTGTGACAGTACTTATAAACAATATAACGCCATAAACGGCAATTCCAAATTACGAATAGACTTACACCTTTAATTGGTTATAAAAACCTTGTTAAAAAAACAGAGTTTTACAATACAATATAGTATAAAAAGGCAAGAAGAGCCAAATATGTTTTACATAAATAGATATACCTTATAAACATATAATATATAATTAAGTAGGTCGATGACCACACTACATGACAAAAAATTATAACTGTAGTAAAATGAATATTTTTGACAGGATTTACATGATAAAAAAACATGTTAATCCTGTTAATCCTGTCCAAATTACGCCAAATAAAAATGTCATGTAGAGTAGTCGATGACCTTAAATCATTAAATTAAATAAGATTATGATAGAAGAAATTAAAAATGCAGTTCAGGAAAAATATTCAGAAATAGTAGAACAAAAAGAAACTTGTGGATGTGGTAGCAAAAGCAACTTTGCTTTTCCAGATGGAAGCCAAGATTTTAGTAAAGATTATACAAAATTGCAGGGCTATGAAAAAGATGCAGATTATAATCTTGGTTGTGGTATACCAACAGGATTTATACAAATAAAAGAAGGAGACACTGTTGTAGATTTAGGCGCAGGAGCAGGAAATGATGTTTTTGTTGCACGTAAGCTTGTAGGCGAAACTGGAAAAGTTATTGGAATTGATATGACTCAGGCAATGATAAACAAAGCAAATGAAAATAATGCAAAACTTGGATATAATAATGTTGAATTTAAACTTGGCGAAATTGAGAATTTACCAATAAATAATGATTCGGCAGATATTGTTATTAGCAATTGTGTTATGAATTTGGTTCCAAACAAAAATAAGGCTTTTTCCGAAGTTTTTCGTATTTTAAATAAAGCTGGACAATTTAGTATTTCTGATATTGTAGTTTCTGGTGACTTACCCGAAAAACTACGAAAATCAGCCGAGTTATATGTTGGTTGTGTTGCCAGAGCTATTGATAAACAGCTATATGTTGATACTATTAAAAGTGCAGGTTTTAAAAATGTTAAAATTGTAGAAGAAAAAAAATATGTTTTACCTGAAAATCTTGTCAAACAGTATCTTTTGCAAGATGAATATGATTTGTATAAAACTACTAATGCCGAAATTTTAAGTATAACTGTAATGGGAACAAAATAGTATTTCTTTCATTTTATGAATACTATACAGGCGATATTTAATAACTGGACACTAATTGTGGTATAGTGAAACAAGACATAAATTGATTAAGTTTATAAATATAATAATTTGACAGGATTTACATGATTAACAGGATATTTAAGTACTGTTACAAAAGTTTTTCGACATTTACTTATCCATAAATCTCTGATTAAATTGTTTTTATAATAATGCGTAAGCAACATTAAACAGGTCGAAGACCTTATTTTAAATCTTTAATAATTGATTTTGGAAAACTACGAGATACAGGAATTGTAAAATCAAGTTTTTCAATATAAAAATTATAATTTCTGGCATTACCGCCTACTTTATCTACATTTTGTAAATTTACAATATACGAACGATGACAACGTTTTATCGAATCAAAAATAATTAACTGTTCGCTTATTTTTAATAAAGTGCTACGTATTAGTTTTTTTTTAACATTATCGTTCTCAAAATAAAAAACATTTGCATAATTACCTTCCGAACGAACACAAATAAATTTTTGCAAATCTAAAACAATATTATCCTTTTTATTGTCCGAAACAATATTTATTTGTTGATTATCTTTTTTAAAGGGAGTTTTAATTTTATCAGTTAGATTTTCGGCAATTAATTGATGTTTTTTTGTTAAATATTTTTCGGCATACATTGTGTAAAATATTATAGGAAAAATACCAACTGAAATTGTAAAAAAAAGAAAAGAAATTAAACTGGGTACTATGTTATCATATGAAGTTATTAAAGTATACAACCAGTTAAAAAAAGCAATCATCAACATATTCCACATTTCAAAAGTTATTTGCTTTTTAACTAGCCAATTATCTGGTACAAATATTTTTTTAAAAACAAAAATAAAAAAAAAAAAATTAAACAACATTACTAAAAATGTAATTAAAAAATAACCACTAATATATAATGGTTTAAATGTTTTTGTTTCTGCTATTCCAAAAGGTTGAAAAATTAGAAGAAATATATATACGAACATAGCAAAAAGCAAAGCTGTTAAAAATTTTTGCTTAACTGTTTCAATAATTGGAAATGGTTTGTTTAGCCAATCTTTCATTATTTATTAATATTAAGGTCTTAGACCTATTTAATACTATTAGATATACCTTATTAATTAATGGATTACCTTAGTAATATACGATTTTTTTGTTATAGTATTTACTATTATCATAGGAATCGTTAAAAAATAACTTTCCGATTTGTTTTTTGTAAGATACTTATATTAGGTGTAAACCAATTCATAATTCATAATTCATAATTCGTAATTCATAATTACGGTCTTATGTTATAAATAAACCGCTAAATTAGAAAAAAATTATATTGAAAAATAAAATTTTACTATTAATTAAAATTACTTTTGTTTATTTTTGTTTTGATAAGTAGGTCGATATATAAAAACAACACTTTTATTTTTTTTTATTATGCTGTTTATCAAGCGTAAGCAAAATTGTTAATTATCCATTGTTCATTGTTAATTACTTATTAGGGTTTTTATCTTTTTAATATTGCTATATTTAAACATTATATCATTAAGATTGACCTATTGTTAAAAATTAAATTCTTAAGCTAATTCAGTATACAAATGAAAAAAATATTACTCTTTGCAATTATATTTAATTCGGTGATATTATACGGACAAAATCAAAGTCCAGCAAAAACTGACTGGAACAAAATTGATACAGAAAATTTTATGATAGTTTTTCCGCAAGAGATAGCCAAATCTGCTCAACGTTTGGCAAATACTCTTGAGCTTGTACATAAATACGATAACAAAACACTTGATGGAAACCCAAAAAAGATTCAGATTTTTTTGCATAATAAAACAACAGTATCAAATGCTTTTGCTGCAATTGCTCCCCGAAAAATGTTTTTTTATATGACACCTCCGCAAGGAATGGGGCTAACAAGTGGTGCCGACTGGCTCGAAATGTTATCAATTCACGAATATCGACATGCTATACAATACTCTAAAAACAAAAGGTATTTTACAAAATTAGGAACTATGTTTTTGGGTGATTATGGTTTGGCTTATCTAAGGTGGTCAATACCAATGTGGTTTTATGAAGGCGATGCAATTTGTGCCGAAACCGCTTTATCGGACTTTGGTAGAGGACGCAGTCCGTTGTTTAGTATGCCGGTTAGAACAATTCTTCTAAGCGACCAAAAATTTTCCTATAATAATGCTAAGTTTAATATGTATAATAAATTTTATCCCAATCACTATTATTTAGGATATTATATGACCTCCTATGCACGAGAAAAATACGGAAAAGATATTTGGAACAATACTCTTAGAATGACCTCAATGATTTCGTTTTGGCCTTATGCTTTTTCGCTAAGTTTGCGTAAACATGCAAAACTAAATACTCGGAAATTATATAATGAATCAATGAGTTCGTTAAAAACAATGTGGCAAAACCAAATTACCGATGAAAAATATACTGAAGTTAAAATTATAAATAATAAAAAGAAAAAAACATGGACTAATTATTATAATCCCCATTATTTAGAAAATGAATCTATAATTACAATAAAATCGGGACTTGGAACATCTCCCACTTTATATATAATTAATCCAGACGGAACGGAGAAAAAAATAAAACAAATAAATTCGAGCTATATATCAGCTAAAAAAGATAAATTGTGTTGGGCGCAAAAAACTCCACATATTCGCTGGGGACTCGAAAACTATTCGGATATTATGGTATATGATTTACAAACGAAAGCAAGAAGAAAGCTTAGTTCAAAAGCCAAACTATTTGCTCCAAGTTTGTCAAATGATGCTACAAAAATAGTTGCAGTTGAATTTAATTCACTTTTAGAAAGTTCTTTAGTTATAATGAATACCGAAACTGGCGAAATAATTGAAAAAATATCAAGCCCAGACAATGAATATATCCGAACTCCTTCATGGTCGGAAGACGGTAGTGAAATAGTTTTTTTAAGTTCAAAAAGCAAGGGAGCCGCTCTAAAAATATATAATATAAATACAAAAAGTTTTAAAATACTCAAAGCTTCATCAAACGAAATAATTTCGAGACCAGTTTTTTACAATAACTATGTTATATATAGTTCATCGCACAGTGGTGTAGAAAATATTTATGCTATTGATACCAAATCATTACAAAAATTCAGAATAGTTTCTCGAAAATTTGGAGTATCGAATCCCAAAATATCAGCAAACAAAAAGAAGCTCGTATTTCAGGACTACAATGCAAAAGGTTATGATATTGCCGAAATTGAATTAAATTCAGATAAATGGGAAAGAATTGAAAATGTTAATGTTTTAAATACAGGGTTTTATAAACACCTTGTAGAGCAGGAACAAGGACAAAATATAATGAAAGAAATACCCAGTAAAAAATATGGTATTTCTAAATATAATAAAATTGCTAATGGTATAAATATTCATAGTTGGGGAATTTATCCTTTTTTACCAAATATTGAGGCAACAATAATCTCTCGCAATAATCTAAATACACTAAGTATAACTCCATCATATATATATAATATTAACGAAGAAACAAATGCAGGTATACTTAGTATTGAGTTTGCAAAATATTTTCCAGTTTTTAATTTGGGTTTAACTTATATGGAACGTAATCAAACATATACTTTATCTGATAAATCAAAACTTGAAGATTCATGGAAGGAAAATTCTTTTAATTTTGGAATTAAATTACCATTTAATCTTTCGCGTGATGTTTTTGCTACAAATTTTTCTATTGAAACTAAAATCTCTTACACCGACTTGTATGATAAAGAAACACCATATAGATTTTTAGATGAAATAAACGAAGGTAGTTTTAAACCATTATCATACACTTTAAATTTTTCGAGAATAAAAGCATCTTCAACAAAAGATATTGGACCAAAGTGTGCTCAACTTGTAAATATTTCATATAAACATTTGCCTTTTGATGATGATTATAAAGGCTTTTTGTTTTCGGCAAGAGCAAGTTTATACTTACCAAGTATTTTTAAGCATCATAATATAATTTTGGGAGCCGCCTATGAAAAACAAATGGATTATATTCCCAAATCACAAGAAAATTATTATTTTTCGAGTCGAATGTTATTTCCAAGAGGTTATAGTGCAGTCTCATCTGATGAGTTGTCTAAAGTATCGGTTGATTATCAATTTCCTATTTTGTATCCTAATTTTGGAATAGGTTCTTTAATTTATTTCAAACGACTAAAAGGTAGTTTTTTCTACGATTATGCATTATCTAGCTTTGCTGGCACAACAAATGAATATCAATCGGCTGGAGCACAGGTGATATTAGAATTTAATATTTTAAGATTAAGAAGAACACTTCAATTTGGAATTAGATATACAAAACTGATTTCAACAGAAAAAGAAAAATTAAATTATATATTTATTGGTTTACCTTTTTAATGTGGCTTATGTATATAAACGGCTAGCTAAGGTCTTCGACCTATTTAATGTTGTTTACGCAAGATATATAATAAACGGTATTTCAAAAAGTAAGCTCTATACTGGTCTTATAAAAATACGAGCAAAAATAGCTTATTCAAGTTTTTTATTAGTTCCTAAAATATCTTTATATTTCGTTAGTAAGTTTTTTTGCCCTGAATGGGCATAAGCATTAACATGGAGCAACGCCCTATGTGTAAATGCATTCGCAAGCAAAAACGCCCTAAAAGGGCAAAAGCAACACAATAAAAAAAAGAATAAAATTAGAACTAATAATATTCTTGAAATTTATTAATTTTTATAAGACCAGATAAAATCCCCTATATTTCTATCATAATATTAATTTTCATACCATGATTAAAGTTTGTATTTATTGTATAATTACTATTTAATAATTTTATTCGTCCAAGAATATTATCAATTCCAAATCCTTTATTTTTGTCGCTTAAAACTTTATTTAAATCGAAGCCTATTCCATCGTCTTTATACTGAATATCTAATATGTTTTTTTTAAAAAAGAATGAAATATGTATATTTTGAGCTTTAGCATGTTTTAGAGTGTTATTAATAAGTTCGGATATTATCCTAAAAACATTAATTTCGAGATTGCTATCAAATCGAAAATCAATATTTGATTTTAAATCAATATTTATTTTGTTAGCTTGATTTATTCTGTTACATATTGATTTTACGGATTTTACTAAACCATAATGTTTAATTATTCTAGGCATGAGTCCGTTGGCTATTTCTCTTATATCATTTACAACATCATCAATCAAATCGTTTATATGTTTAATATAATCATTTTTTTCATGCTCATCTAAATCTTCATTTAATAGTCCAACATATAATTTTATTGTTGATAGCATAGGTCCCAATCCATCGTGTATATCTTTTGCAAACCGTTCTCTTTCTATCTCTTGGGTTTTAATAATTGTATTAATTATTCTGTTTTCAATTTCTCGTTCTGCAGTAATATCAGAACTTATAGATAATAAGGAGGTTAATTTGTTTTCATTATCTTTAATAGGTTGAGTACTTGTTCTGAACCATCTATTTATATTATTTAATTTTATATTAATCTCATTAAGGTCTCCTTCTCCTGTTTCAATAATTTTATTAATTATTTTTTTGTGTATACTAATAAATTTTTCTGGGAATAAATTTGATATTGGTTTATTTATAATGTCATTAGGTTTGATATTAAATGTTTTAATTATAGCATTGTTTACAAATTTTATTTTTCCTTTTAAATCTATTACGCTTATTAGTTCATTTGCATTTTCGACAAGTAATCTATATTTTTCTTCACTAATTATTAGGGATTCCTGTGCTATTTTTTTTTGTTCTTTATTTCTTAAACTCCATATTCCAAATGATAAATTTTCTGTAAGTTGGTTTAATAAATTGATTTCTTTCTTGTTAAATACGTCTTTTTCACTTGAATATACATTAATTGCACCAATAACATTATTTTCTATGATTATTGGAAATGCAATTGAAGTAACAAAAGAATATTTAATAGCATCATCTTTCCAAGGATAATTTTCAGTTTTATTATTGATATTACGTTGTATTTTTTCTTGACCAGTTTTTATACACATTCCTGTTGGACCATTTCCATATTTGTCATCGCCCCATCTAACAATTAGTTTTGTTATATAATCAATACCCAATCCTTTGTGTGCAATGGGTTTTACTGTTTTGTTTTTGTCATATTGCTTATAACCTATCCATGCTAATTTATAACCTCCTATGCTTACTGTAATATCACAAATATCGCTTAATAGTTTATTTTCGTTTGTTGCTTTTGCAACAGTACTATTAGCACTACTTAGCAGATTTTGAACTCTATACAAACGTTGAAGTTCTTTTTCGTTTTTTTTTCTTTTACGTATATCTCTGACAATGCCTAAAGCATTCCATTTCCCTTTTATTGTTAAAGCTGATAATGATAACTCAACTGGAATTTCTTCATTTTCTTTATTTAGTCCTATTAATTCTACGGGTTTACCTACCACTTTACCTTTTCCTGTTTTGCTAAACTTTCTAAATGCAGGTTTATAATATTTGTAAAATCTTTTTGGAACAATTAAATTGTGTAAATTTCTTCCTTCGGCTTCCTTTTTTGAAAAACCAAAAATGCTTTCAGCTGCTGAGTTCCAGTATATGATATTTCCATTATTATTTATTAGAATAATGGCATCGTATGCCGACTCTGATATTTGTTTAAACAAATACTCACTTTCTATAAGTTTTTGTTCAATTTCTTTTTTTTCAATACTGTTTCTATGAATTTCGTAAACTTTGCGAATTTTTGGACTTAATTCGTTTATTAAATATTGTCCTTTTTGTATAAAGTCTAATGCTCCTTCGCGCATAGCTTCTACTACTGTTTCAATTGATTTATTTACAGTTATAAAAATAAAAGCATAATTAAATCCTTTTTCTACTGCATTTTTAATTATTTCAACTCCATTCATATTAGGCAAATGGTAGTCTACCAATACAATATCGGGAACTATATCTGGATTGCATAAATAATTGAAGGCTTCTAAACCATCTTCTATAATTTGGGTTTTAAAACCACCATCTTTAAGTAATTGATTGATAAATAAAGATTGAATTTTATTATCTTCAATTATTAGTACTTTAATTTCTTCTTCTTTGTATTTGAACATGCAATAAATTTTTAACAACAAATGTAAGTTCCCAATAGTTAGAAAGTTACGAATTACAAATTACGAACTACGAATTGGTTTACACCTAAATATAAGGATTTTACAAAAAACAAATCGGAAAGTTATTTTTTAATAGTTGATTTTTTATTTTTTAGATTAGTACTTCTCAATAGATACTAAGGTCTTCGACCTATTTATAGTTGCTTACGCATTAATATAAAAACAACTTAATCAGAATATTACGAATAAGTAAATGTCGAAAAACTTTTGTAACAGTACTTATTATCAAATATACAGTATATTAAAAAACTTTTTCAGCGATTCAGGAGCAGTATCTAATGTGGTTGTATATGTTTAAACAACAATA
>JAOZVK010000512.1 GCA_029938185.1 Bacteroidales bacterium
ATTCAGGGCAAAAAAATTTACTAACGAAATAAAAAAACATTTTAGGAACTAATAATAAACTTAAATAAGCTATTTTTGCTCGAATTTTTATAAGACCACCTTTATACTAATACGTAAGCCACATTAAATAAGTAGAAGACCTTAAACTTTATTAACTTTTAACTTGCGATTGTTTAAAAAAAAGAACTGTTTTTGTGAGTTCTGAGACTGTGCAATAATAGAAGCTGTTAAAAATGGCATTTTAGATAAAGATTCATATGAAAATTACTTGAAAATGTGAAGAGAGATAAAATATTTTGTTTCAAGTGTTGCAGAGAAAAGACAAAAAGATAAAGAATTTGGTAAAATGGTTAAAAACTTCAAAAAGTTAAAATCCCAAAAGCGTCTGTAAGACCTGTTGGCGTTTATCCTAAAACCTAATTCGTTTCAATATAGATAGATAGAAGACCTTAATTAGAATATAAATTGTGTAGTTTTTTTTCCATCACTTTAACCTTTGGAATCATTACTTGTTCTTCTATTCTTGCATGGTCTTTTAAATCATTTTCGAGTTTAAACAATTCGCTAAGTATTGTGTTGCAAATTTCAAAATTATTGGGTGGGGGTAAGTATTTTATTATGATATTTTTTAGGTCAAGTAATTTCTCATCAATATTGCTATGTTCTTTTGCATATTTTTCAATAGAGTAATTATTTATTTTTTCTAAAATATCAGCTTGCAATTCATTATTAACAAGCGATTTTTCAATCATTTCAACAAATGGGTATACAATTAGTTCTTCGTTGTCAGTATGGTTTTTTAGTTCTTTTTTATATTCATTAAAAAATCTTTTTATTATTTTTTTATTTGCACTATTACTTGAGTTAGTCCAGTTTAGTTTGTTTATAAGTTTTTCTATTAGTGGAATTTTCTCATTATTATAATAATCGTGTGATTTTTTTAGGTAATTTACAATTAATTCAACCGAAAATGTTTTGAGTTGGTTGCCAGTAAAATAGCTTTTATCATTAAAGGCATTTGCAATTTCAAGAAAAAAATCAATATTAACATTGTTATCTTCACATACCTGATAAACTGTTTTGTCTTCAAATCCTAACTTAATACCAAATCTGTTTATAACCGATACCAGTAAATAATTCATATGTATAATATCAGCCATTTTGGCTTCTTTTGTAATCATAAACTATAAAATTTTAAGACTCGCAAGCTTTTGGAAACCTTGCGGGTCTGTATGTTAAAAAAACTTATTCTTTAGTTAATTCTCCATTAACCCAATTACCTTTATCCACTTTCCCATCTGGATGAGTTAATGTTCCCATACCATTAATTTTATTACTTTTCCACTCACCAACATATACTCTGCCGTCTTTAAATTTCATAGTTCCTTGGCCTTTACGCTTATTATTTACAAAATTTCCTTCATAGACATTCCCATTTTTAAATGTTAAAATACCTTTTCCGCTTCTTTTGCTACCTTTATACTCTCCAACATATTTATTACCATTACTAAAAATAAAGCTTGCTTGTTCGCCTTCACTCGTTTCCATTTTATTTTTCTTAAATGGACCTATATATACATTACCTGATTTAATAAAAATCATTTTTCCTTTACCATCTTTTCTATTTGCTTTATATTCTCCTATATATTTTTTCTTACCATTCGCATATGTATATATAGCTGAATCGCCCTCAGTAGTTTCCATTTTATTATTAACAAATCTACCGTCATATGTTCCCTTAAATTTGCCTTTTTTATTGTACATCTTATATGTTCCTAAACCAACTCTTTTTCCTGCTATGTAATCTCCTTCGTAAACGCTTCCGTTTTTATATTCAAATTTGCCTTTTCCCTCCATAGCTCCTTTTTTAAAATCACCAGTGTAAACTCCTCTTTTTGTTGTGTATACGCCTTTACCATGATATAGACTATTCTTAAAATCACCTTCATATACAAAACCATTTTTCTTTATTGTATGTTTACCTTTACCTTCGAATTTTCCATTTTTAAAACTACCTTCATACTTATCTCCAGTTGCAAACACATAAGTTCCTTTGCCATTAGAACAATCTCCTGTTACACATTTTTGAGAATAACTAATGTTAATAAATAATATAAATACTAAAATAAAACCGATTGATTTCTTCATTTTTTAAAATTTAATTTAATTTTGAAATTTTATTAATTTGAAATATTGCTATTAATTTTTTTTTATATGTTGCAAATATAAAAAAAAAAATAATTTTGTGTTATTTTTAATAACTTATTAATAAAACTATGATAAATAAAGTATTATTGCCTTTATATATATTTTTGTCGTTTCTGTTTATGTTGGCACTATATTTTGATAATAATATAATAAAGCTTGTTATTAAACCTTTACCAATTTTGCTGCTGATTTTTTTAATAGAACATAAAAATCCCTATAATAAACTCATATTTTGGGGCTTAATATTTTCAGTATTTGGCGATATTTTTCTTGCCGATTATGTTTCGTTGTTTATTCCAGGTTTGTTATCGTTTCTGGTAGCACATATTTTTTATATTATTGCATTTGTAAAAAGAGATAAAACAATAAAAATTATTTGGTCTATTCCTTTTTATATATATGGGATTTTTTTTTTGATATTTCTATATCCATATCTAAATGATTTTCTAATTCCTGTAACTGTATATCTTTTTGTGATTGTTACAATGGTATGGCGTTCGTTTGTTCAGCGAAAATCTACAACTGTAGCACAACTTGCTTTTATTGGTGCAATAATATTTTGTTTGAGCGATAGTATTATTGCTATTAATAAATTTCATACTCCATTTTCAAGTTCAGCATATTTTATAATGGTTACATACTGGTTTGCGCAATTTTTAATTTTTAAATCAACGGAGTAAGGACGTTTTAAAAATCCTTAATATAATTATATAATTATTAATATTATAACTAACTTATTTATTAAATGAAAAAAATATTATTATTACTAATATTATCAACTTTATTTATGCAAATAAAATCGCAAGTTGTTAATATCGAAAAAAAACGAAAGCGTAATCACAATGGCTTACAAGGAAATTTTAGTTTGTCCTTAAACTTTAAGGATAATGGAAAAAAAATATACAATGGAAAAAACAATATTGATATTCAATATACCAAAAATGCGAGTACATTTATTTTTCTTAATGAATTAAAATTGATGAGAGTAGATACTAATAATCTAATAAATTCAGGTTTTCAGCATCTTCGTTATAATTATACAATAAAGGATAGTAGTTTTTTAACACTTGAAGCTTTTGTGCAAAATCAATATAATTCGGCTAAATTACTAAAAAGACGTGTTATACTTGGATTTGGTCCAAGATTTAGAATTGTGGACAAAAAAAACTTCTTACTTTATTTTGCTCCTCTAACTATGTATGAATATGAACAATTGTCTGATGATAATGAGACTGTAAATGAGCTTATTAAATTAGATGCTTATTTGTCTCTTTGGTTTAAGATTAGTAAATTTATTTCGGTAGGGACTATATCATATTATCAACCTGATTATACTGATTTTAATAATTATAGAATTTCAAGTGAAACTTCATTAATTTTTAAACTCACAAGCAAACTATCATTTAAATTTGTATATAATATGAACTACGACTCAAGACCACCCGAAGACATTCAAAAGCTTTTTTATGGGTTTACTAACAAAATAACATACTCGTTCTAATATTTGTTTTTTTGGATTATGGGATTATGGATTATGGGGTTTTTGGATTATGGGATTATGGATTATTTGATTATGGGATTATGGATTATTTGATTATGGGATTATGGATTATTTGATTATGGGATTATGGATTATGGGATTATTGATTATGGATTATGGGGTTTTTGGATTATGGATTATGGGATTATTGATTATTGGATTAAAGACTTTATTTTACATTTTTTTTTGCAATAGTTCATTAATTTTTTGTAATTAGTGTGCGTCCATAAAGTCAATAAAATCGCAAAGCTATGACCTATTTATAGTTGCTTTCGCATTAGTATAAAAACAATTTAATCAAAAAGTTACGAATAAGTAAATATCGAAAAACTTTTATAACATTACTTAACTATAATTTAATTCTACTTTACGAACTTAAAACTATTTGATAATTAAACTATTAAAACATTTT
>JAOZVK010000083.1 GCA_029938185.1 Bacteroidales bacterium
CTATTTTTTAAACTGTTAGCAAAAAAAATATTAAAAATGAAACTTGCCCAATATTAGACATTTTATATTCAATATAAATCTTTCATTTTAATTTGCCATTGTTTTTGTTCAATTTGACGCTTTTTGTGAGTTCTGAACCTACTGATTTCAAAGAAGATGAAATTTTAATTACTGCGTTTAGTTTTGGTGGATATTCATTATATGCCGACAACAAAGTTCCATCGGCAGAAATGGCAAGCTCAATAGTTAAAATGGGCTGTATTAGATAAAAAATTAGCAGGTAAAACAATAAGATTATCACCTTATATTAATAAATTTGAGGAGGTTTTTTTTGGAAGTTGTTCGCCCGATGATTTTGAAACAATGCTTAAACTAATCCATTTGTATTTCGTAAAACCACGAAAAGACAAAATTGCTTTCGAAGCATATATGCAAAGATTGAATGCTTATGTTGAAAACAGTAGTTCAAATCCGAATATGAAATTCAGAGATTCTGTTTTATGTATTATGGCAAACTAAGCTCTATACTAAATAGGTGAAATTTTTGTATGGGGGCTTAGTATATTAAGACATAAATTGATTAAGTCTATAAATGTAATAATTTGACAGGATTTACATGATTAACAGGATATTTTAAAAATGTAAATCCTGTAAATCTTGTCTAAATAATACTAAAGAAACTTATGACTTGTTTCAGTAGTGTCTGTCCGAAAAGTCAAGATTTCACTATGTTTGCTAAATTGAAAACCATTTGCATAGAAAGTGAAGCCTTGACATTTGTATATGAAAACCTATTTTAAGAATGCACAAATTAATTATGCGAAAACAAATTTCTTAAATTTTTTGTAAGACTACTAATTAATCAATTTTTTTATATGAATCTTTAATATCATTAGGAGCACCAATTATAATAGATGATGTTCCGAAACTAAATATACCATTACCAGAAACAGTAGCGGTATTTGTTGAAGAGCTGACATTGTTAAAATTATGTATAGTTCTCAACAAAAACATTCCTCCGCCTATTCCATTAACACCACTTGCCTTATTTTCTGTAATAGTAGTATTTGTTAAATTCAAAGTAGAGTTAAAACTTGCAATACCTGCTCCGTAATGTCCTGTTTTATTTTCTTTAATTTGAACATTATTTAATGTAATTGTAGAATTATCAACACAAATTCCACCACCTCTATAAGTTTTTGAGTTATTACCTTGTATGGTTGAGTTTGTTATAGTTATATTTGAATTACCACCAACATATATTCCTGCACCTGAGCCACCAACATATGTATCAAGCTCAAGCGTATTGTCTTTGATAATAATTTTATCTAAAATCGGACTTGCATTATAACAATATATACCACCACCATAATTTCCACGTTGCGAATGTAAACCATCTGTGGAATGGTCTTTAATAGAACCACTTCCATTTTCAACTGTTACACCTTTTAATTCTATTGTTTTAGTAATATTTTCGAATGTAATAGCACTACCACTTTTTTCTCCATTAATTATTACTTTAGTTGGGTCTGCAGTATTTCCTATTATTCTGATATTTTTATCAGGAAATACTAAATTTCCATAATATTTAGCATCATGCAAATAAATGTCATCGCCATCAGTAGCATTATCCAATGCTCCTTGGATTGTGGTATAGTCAATTCCTGGAACTTTTAATAGTGCAACATGAAATGCATCTGATACTGCTATTGTAAATGACTGTTCTACAACTGTTGTTCCATCATTAATACTTAAAACAATTGTATTATTAGCATCGAATCCTGGTGGGTTTTTGGGTGTTCCTTTAAGTCTTGCAAGTCCAGGTCCTTCGTTAAGTAATACTAACCATGCTGGTTTTGAAACAGCACTAACATTTGCATAAGTAAGCACGTTATCAGAATCAATACCTGTTATATCATACAAATATACCTCATCTTCTTTTCCTTTTAATACAGGAGTAGAACTAAATTTAGGAGCATCATTATAAGTAGTAACATTAGGAGTAGCATGCATTGTTAATTTTTTATTTCCTGCAATATCAACAGCAACTACACCGATATATAAATTTTTGTTAGAAGTCCATTCGAATGTTGCAGTTTGGGTTCCTTGTGATATGTTATCAAAACCTGCTAAAACATCGCTTATTGCAGGTGTACTTCCCTCTTTGGCTACAATTTTGTAATGTAAGGTGCTTGCATCTGTGCCATCAATCCATGTGATTGTTACTTTGCTTTTTCCATCAGCATTTATTCCATTACTTTCGGTTGTTGGTGTGCTTACAGCAGTAAATGTAGGTGCAGAATTATCAACTGTTAACCAACCCGCAAATGGATTAGAAATATTTCCTGCAATATCAACTGCAACAATATCATAAACACCATCGTTTTGTGATATTGAATGAACAGTTATAGTATAAGGAGTATTTGAAGTTGCAGAGTTCACTGCAAGAAAAGCATTATTAGCAGTCATAGCTGCGTTTATTTGGGTCATATTTGTAGCAGCAATTCCATTTTTAACTAAATATATTTTACCATCTTTGTTTGAACGAACTGTTGATGTTGAAGCTACTGTACTTTTAAGAGTTTGATTATTACCTATTGGAGCACTAGTCACAGGAGGTGTATTATCAACGGTAAGCCATCCCGATAAAATTGATGAAACATTTTGATTTGCATCAACAGCAACAATATTGTATACACCTTCATTGATTCCAGAAAAAACAGGAATAGTATATGGAGTATTAGCAGTAGCCGAGCTTTTTCCTACAAATCCCTTATATGCTGAAACCGCAGCATCTATTTCAGTTTGTGTGCTTGCAGTTTCTCCATTCAATATCAGATATATATTACCTGTTTGGTTAGTTTGAATTGTTGATGTAGAAACATCATTAGCTTTCAATATTTGAGCTGTATTTGCTGGTGCAGTTGCTGTTGGGTTTTCTGTATCTATACTAAATTTATCAGCGATATCATATGTATTAGCGGTATTATTATTCATATCAGTACCACCTGTTACTTGCACATCTACATCAGATATATTTTTATTTGCATCAGCTACATTATATGTTGCAATATATGTAGTTGAATTTGACCATAAGTCACTTGCAAAAATTATTGTACTTCCAAGCACTCCATCAGAAAAGCTGATTATTGGTGAAACTCCTGTATTCATTGCTTCATTATATACAACTGTCAGAGTAAATTTGTTAGCACCAATATTATTGTCAATTATCAACGACAAATTTGCTATTACACTTGAAACAGTTGGATTTTTTGTGTCTATACTAAATTTATTTGCATCATCTTTTTGAGTTTGAGTTTTATCACTTAGATCTTTTGCTCCTACTACCCTGACATCAATATTTGCAATTTCTTCGTTAGCCTCTACAACATCGTAAGTTGCAACATAAGTTGTAGGACTTGTCCATGTTCCTGATACGTTTTTCAATGTATTTGTAGGTGATTCAACAGGAAATGATATTGTAGGAAGCGGAGTATTTTTCATGACTTTGTTATAAACAATTGTCAATTTAAAAGTATTATTACCAATATTTCCATCTCCTATGTTCAAAATATATGGTGTTATACTTGTGACAACCGGATTTTCCATATCAATACTAAACTTGTCTGCTTCGTTGTATTGTGTAACCAAATTACCGTTTATATCTTGGGCTGTTGTGACTCTAATATCTATATCTGCAAGTTTCATTTCTACA
This sequence comes from Bacteroidales bacterium, assembly GCA_029938185.1. Classification (GTDB taxonomy): domain Bacteria; phylum Bacteroidota; class Bacteroidia; order Bacteroidales; family JAOZVK01; genus JAOZVK01. The sequence goes on from JAOZVK010000083.1 coordinate 3,716, forward strand.
TCAATAACAGTATAATTTAATGTAAAAGTTTTATTTCCATTAGACCAACTGTTAGAATGTGTGGAAATTGTTGTACTTGGATCTTCCGAAGGAAATAAAATTACTGGACTTATGCCAGTATTCATTGCTTCACTAAAATCAACTATTAATGAGAATTTTCCTGTACCTACTGTTGCATCTACAATAGGACTTACATTATATGAAACACCAGTCACGGTTGGGTTTGAAAACTTATAACTGAAATTATTATCGGCATCGTAAGCAGTTTGTGTATTGCCAATTTCATTTTTTGCACCAGAAATATCAACATCAACATTTGACATATCTGTATCGCAATCTGTATCGCAATCTGTAACTGAATATGTTGCGGTATATGTTTTATCACCATTTGACCAAGCTCCACTTACAAATGTAATTGCAGAACTTGGGTTTTCACCATCTGTTAAAAATTGAATAGTAGGATTTACAGTGTTATTCATTAATTCATTATACAAAACTGCAATTGTAAAATTATTTCCACCTGCTTCACTATCTGTGATTATTGTCGGCGAGGGAGTTACACTTGTAACCTTCGGTGGTTCACCATCAATGCCTGTAATTGTCGAAAAACTTGTTACAGTACCTGTTATTTGATTTCCTAAAGCTTGATTTTCTATTGTCCATCCTGCATTATATTTTCCAAAATATATTTTCGATTCTGTACCATTAATATCAGCAGCAAGATAGCTTGCCGTAATATCACATGAAAAACCTGAGAGTCCGCTTTGTGTTACTGTCCAATATCTTGTTAAATAATTTGTTGGACTATTGTTGTCGGGTGATTTTGCATCAATAACTTTTACCGCAGCATATCCTGACATTGTTCCACTTGTAAAATTAAGTGTAATAGGCGAATATTCAATTGTGCTTGTATTATCTCCTACTGGAAATGTAAAACTTCCAGTCGATGTGAAATTTTTTCTTAATTCGCCTCCGCCATCAGCAATCACCATATTTGATGATGAAAATGTGCCTGAAATGCTCGCTGATTCACCAAGAGTTAAATTATTTGTTCCTAAAGTTACAAGTCCACTTGTAAATGTTAGTACATTGTTTATTGTTATATTTTGCCCAAGACTTGCACCATTAGCATTATTTATTTCAAAATTATGGAAAGCTGTTTCTGCTGTTCCTCCAATACTTTGATTTGCAGCTCCATCAAATGTAACTTTGTAATTATTGTGAGTAAAAGTTCCACCTGTGTTTAATATCCAATTTCCGCTTACGGTAATATTATTGCTTAATGATAAGGTTGAACCATTATTTATTGTAAGATCAGCATAATCAGATGCACTTGTAAATGTACCAGCCTGACAGTTCAAAAGATTACTTACTGTTAATGTTGAACCCGAAGCACTTACTCCTGCCGAATTATTTATTATTAAATCATAAAATGTATTGGTTCCTGATATTGTTTGAGCCGATGTACCATTAAATGTAACCGATTGACTATTGGCTGTTACTGAACCTCCTGTATTGTTCCAGTTTCCTTTAATAATTAAATTATATGTTCCTAAATTTAAACTTCCACCTTCTAAATTTGCATTTCCATTAATTGTTAAATTTGCCTTTAGTGTTGTTCCATTTGTATTATTTAGAGTAAAATTATTTAGATTAGTAATACTATTTGGTAATATTATTCCACTACCACTTCCCAAAATTGCAATAGAAGAAGTGTTATCAGTACTTAAAGTTCCTGAACCTATCGAAATAGCATTTTTTATTGTTAAGGTATTAGTCCCAACTGTTAAAGCACCATTTGTAAGAGTCAAAGTATTTTCAATAGTTAAATCAGATTGTAGGCTTGCTCCATTTGCATTATCAATAATTAAATTTGATAATGTGCTTACATTTGATGGTATGTTTATTCCTGCATCACTTCCTGTAATTCGTAAAGTTGATGAGTTACTACATGATAAAGTTCCTGTTCCTGCAATTGGTTTATTCAGATATAAGTCATATGATGAAACTGTAAATGAGCCGTTTGTTAAAGTTAATGTACCATTTACTGTTGTTGAATTGTTTAATGTAGCACCATTTGAATCATTTAGTTCCAAGTCATAGAATGTACCATTAATTGTATGGATTGCACTTCCACCTGAGAGGATTACTTTTGATGTACCTATATATTTACCTGTAATATTTCCACTGATTGTAGTATTGCTATTTAATGTAGCTCCACTTGAACCAGTATTTTCTAAATTTCCAAAAATTCCACCCGAAATTGTAGCATCATCAATTAAAATTTTACCAGTACCGGAGTGTGTTCCATTGTTTGTGATTGCTCCACCTGAGTTTACAGTTAAAGTATTTCCATCATCTGCCAAAGTACATGAAGCACCAATTGTAAGATTATTAATACTAAACGCTCCGTCCAGTGTTTTTGTTCCACTTCCAGAAAGGACTATATTATTGTAAGTTGTAGCATCAGTAATCTTTTGAGTACTTGATGCATTATATTCAATTGTAGAATTTGTTAATGTAACCGTTGGTGAGTTTGTACTACTAAAAGTTGTAGAAGCTGTTCCTGATAATCCTGATGAATTAGAAGTTTTTAGAGTTCCATCAATATCAAAAGTTCCTCCTGCTCCCGAAAAATTTACTACATAAGTTTCCATATCAACAGTAGATGCTAAATTAACAGAAAATGTTTTTGATGCAGGCAGACTAATATTTCCTCCAAGTTTTATTAATCCTGTTTTTGTTGTTTTAACAGTAAAACTTCCATTTATTGTGGAAATATCACCACCTAAGTCAATTTCTTTTTTTTGTGAAGGACAATTCCACTTAAAATTTCCAAATACTTGATTTAGTCCGCTTGGTTTATTTGTATTTGATGTGTATGATCTAATCTCGCATGTAGAATTAGCATCCCATGAAGCTGTTGGAATCATACCAGCACTTGTAGTGTATTTTAATTGATAAAGCGAACCACTATTAAAAACAATTGTTCCTGTTACTACTATGTTAGCATTATTATATAATATTAAATTTTTGTTAACAGTTAAATCGGTTCCAGTACCATCAACAATTGTTAGAGTATTACCAGTTTTAATTATTATTTGTTTATTTATTACTAACTGGTCTACAGATATATCTGCATTAACATTGATTTTATGTTTAATTGTTATAACTCCATCTGATGAGGTAGGATATGCTGTTGCTGCTTTCCAACTCGCATCTTCATATGTTTGCCAACTTGTAATTTCTGTCCAATCTCCGTTAGCAACAGTTTGAAAATCTCCTGCTGATTGTGATGATAATCTGAGGCTTATAATTGTAAAAAACAATATTACTATTAAAAATTTATCAAATCTTACATTTAACCGATTTTTCCACAAATTTGTTTCCATTGTATTATATGTTTTAGGTGATTACTATACTTTAAAAGACTTGAATATAAAACAAAAGGTTGCATTCTAATATTTGTGTAAGGTCTTCGACCTTTTTATAGTTGCTTACGCAGTACAAAGGCAATCAAATGTGTAGACAACTATAAATAGATCAATGAGCTTACAATCCAGTATTTAATTTGATTTTACATTTTACAGGATTTGAATAAATTTCAAGAAAAATATTTTTTAATTCTGTTTTATTACCTTCAATGTTTTTGAGCATAGAATGCATATAGGTTTCAAATTTATTTTTTTCTTGAATAGTATACTTGTTTGAAAATTTAGTTGAATTATTAATTATATCATTGGCTATATAATTATTAGGCCATAATTTATAGTTTCCAACAATTTTTTTATCAATAATTTCGGTCAATTCATAAAACTGTTCATTATGTTTTTTAATTTTAGATAATTTTTCAATATCTACATCTAATGGTTTTTCAAAATAAAAACTAATTTTTCCTTTCGGATTTTCGAGACCATTTCGCATACTCAATAAATCATTTTTTGGGTCTTTTTTATAATTAGGATTTATTGATTTTGCATATAATTCGGCAACTTTTAAATCATCGCAAGGCTCATATTCATATGAAATTGAAACAGGTACTAATTTTAACTTTTTAAAATTACTAACAATATCAGATTCTCCTCCCATATTAATCATTTTTAACAATCCGGTATGGGTTTTATCAATACCATTTTTTGTACGTCCTTGTCGTTGGGCAATCCAAATAGATGTTTTTTTATTAAAAAGTGTATGGTGGATATATTGAGAAAGGACTTTTGAACCGAGTAGTTTTTGACGAGCTTGCAAATCGCGGTGAACAATAAAGCTTTTGTTCAGCCTAACTAAATCTGTTATCCACGGGAGAATTAAAAGATTATTTCCAATTGCAATTTCGGTTGTTTCAAAATTATTGATAAGTAAAGAATAATTCATAATAGCCGAATCAAGTACAATATCTCTATGATTTGACATAAACAAATAACTCTCATTTTTGTCAAGATTTTCAAGACCATCAACAAATAAGCCATTTGTTGATTTTTTTATTACAGTTCCAATATATGCCGACGAATAGCGATTTTGAAAATCATATACCGAGTTAATATTTTGCAAATCTGCAATAATTAAGTTAAGATCCTTTTTTGGAAAAAGGTATGTCAAAACTTTCTTAAAAGCTTCTTCTTTTGTAATTCTATGCAAAATTTCATTTGCTTCTTCATCTGTATATGGTCTAATGTCTTCAAAGGTAATAGTTTTGCTCATAATTTAATTATTAATATTTTTTTTATTTTTAGTTCTTCTTTTTTTAATTAATCGTTTTACAAACCAAAGCAAAGCAATAATAAATAATATTAATGGCCAAATATATACTAGACCAATAATAAAACTAAGTAATCCTTTCCAACCTCCCTTGAAACCATCAAAGACTTGTTCAAAAAAGCTAGAATAAGCTTGTGCATTGTTTTGATAAATATATAGTGTAATTGTACTCAAACCTACTTGATTTGTTAAGTATTTTAATCGTCCTTCTTTCGATTCAATTTCTTCTCTTAATTTTCTAACATGTTCATTTACTTTTAAAATCTCTTCAATTGTTTTTGCTTGTTTTAGTATTTCTAAATATTGATTTTCAACTTTTTTCTTATTTTTGAGACGTGTTTCAATATCAAGAAACTCCTCGGTAACATCTCTCATATTTATACTTTTTGACTCTACTTTTTTTGCTTCTTTGCAAATACTTTCTATCAAATCGTCAAAATTTGATTTTGGTACTCTGATAGTAATCGAATTACTAATTCTATAATTACTATTTCTTTCGTCTTCAGATGAAATATAAGCTTTATGAGATTTTATCAGTTCGTTTATTTTTGGTTTTGTTGTCTTATAATCATTTACTTTGATATTTACATTAGCTGTTTTTATTATTATTTTTTCAATATTTTTTGTGTCTGTGGGTAATATGGTTACTTGTTTTTTTGATATTTTTTTAGGCCTTGAAGATGCGATATTTTCTGAATATTCTGCTGAAGATGTTTTATCATTACTAACTGAAAATACTTCATTACTTCTTCCGCCGCTACCACATGCAAAAAAAGAAAATAATATTATTATACCGTAATTTAATAGTTTCATATATAATAATTGATTTAAAAGGTTAATAATTAAGGTCTTTGCGGGCTGAATTATACATACCAACTCCATTAATAATTATTTTTTTCAGGTTTTAGAAAATACTTGTTACAAAAATTTCATCATTAGATTTAATTTTATTTTCCAGATTCATAAGATTTTAAATATTTTTGATTTTCTAAATACTCTTTAATTTCAATTTCAAAATTTATGATTAAATCTCTAACAAGATTAGCATATTTTTCAAAATTATCTAAATTCAGAACATAACTATTTTCGCCATGAGCAATGGAATTGCGAATATTTACTAATTTATTAAGATCTGCCTCAAATACTTTAAAACGGTTGTTATCAATCCCAAAAATATTTAACAACTCTAACAAAACATCAAATTTAAGATTAGATTTTGTATTTATGTTTTTTTTTTCAAATTTTAATTCATTTTGTAAACGTCCTATAAATTGATTAGAAAATTCGCATTTTTGTGCAAATGATTGTTTTGATTTTAAATAATTAAATTTATCATTAAGACTTAAAACAAAAATATTGATTTTTACATTATTGTATTCTAATCGTAATTTATTCAAATAATTAATAACTTTTTTTAAAGCATCAATAGTAAAACCCTCCCAGTGAGCATATAGATATGGTATTGTCATTCGCAAAAAAAGATTTTTTTGTTTCTCTGTTAAACTTTCATGAACTAATTTCATATTTGCAAAATCTTTCTGCCTCCATTTATTTTCTTGTTTTATTTCTTCAATAACTTTTTCAAATTCCATTATTATACATTAAAAATTTCATAAGCAGTTTCAATTCTATTTTTTATTTTGTTTGTAGAATATTTTTTACTTGCTTCTTTAAACGCATCACTTGTCTTAAATTTTTCAACTTTCTCAAAGAATTTCTCAGTATTATTTTCATACAAATAGAAATATTTATCTAATGCAAGCATTATAGCATCAAATATTGCAGGAGTAAAATTTCCGCTTGATGTTCTAAAAATTTTATAATCAAAATTATTATTGATAAATGAAATAATTTTGATTAGATTTTCCTTTTCTTTTTTATAATTAAAACTAATTTCTTTCCTCGAAACTTTCGCCATATAATCAGTTAAGTGGTCTTGAATGTTTGTTTTTAAAACTAAACCATGATTTTTGAAAGTAAAAAAACGTAAAATAAGCTCCTCACAAAACATTGTTTCTCTCTTTTTTTTAGTAGGTTTGATTATGTTAATAAAATTATCATTGGCTCCTATATCTATAAGAATTTGATTCAGTTTGTTGTCATAACCTCTATATATGCAGTTTCTAATTTCTTGCTCAGTCAAAGGCTCTCCACCTGTATTTAAACGACTAAATAATTCATATCGCATATTTACATTGCTGTCCCAGTTAATAATTTCAACTCTACAAACAGATTTTTTAATAGAAAATTTTGATAATGGACTAAAAGTATTAATGGTATGATTTTCTAAACCTTTTATTACAGAACTTTCAACCAATTTTAAATTGTTTTTTTCTTCGGAAACATTTTTTAATATTCCAAAAAAAGAAAAAATCGTAGATAATCTTTGCAAACCATCAACTAATTCCCATTGAGCTTTTTTATTCTCTGCTACAAATATAGGCGGAATAGGAATACCTAGTAAAATCGATTCAATGAATTTTGTCTGTTGTTCAATACTCCATCTAAAAGCTCTTTGATATTCAGGTGTTATAAATAAAGACTCTTCATCATACATATTCATTAATTCTCCAAATGACATATCTAATCTTTCTGCTCTTAATGAATTTTTACTTTCAAATATTCTTTTTTCTAATTTCTTTGCATCTATCATATTATTAATATTAGTTTTAAGTTGATTTCAAAATGTAGGTTTTTATAAGAATAATATTGAACAACTCTTTTACATAATTCAACATGAAAAACTGTTGAATATGCTTTATATCGTTTATTTTTTTAACGAATTGTAACAAATACATTTAATTACATATAAATCGAAAACAACACAAAATATACTCTAAACCGTTATAGTTTTAACATTAACAAACTGGTATCAATTATTAATCAAAGTATTGTACCATTGTATCATTTAATAATTGTACCATTTAAAGTATAGTTCAAAAAATCTTATAAACTATCAATAGCTCTATATATTGGAATTGCATATAAATAAAATCTTAAATATCTGGTTATTCCGTACAATAGATAAAGTTTAAATCTATATTTAACCATACCTGCAATTGTACTTATTGTTGCAAATGGCAATGGAAACAATGCCGCCATTATTATAACAACTCCTCCCCATTTTGCAATTAATTCAATATTTTTTTCATATTTTTTTTTTACAAATCTACTAATTCGTGGAAATCGAAGTATAAGTATTCCTAAATAATATGCAATTATACCGCCTATATACGAAATAGTTGCAAGAATAAAAACTATTAAATACGGTGATTCAAAATATTTTGCCCAAACAATAAATAAATCTGGTGGAATAATACCTAATATAGACTCCGATACTAAAAATAATAAATATACATATATTGGTTTTGAATTATTTATTTTTTCTTGAAATAATGTTTCTAATTCTTTAAAATCAAAAATTTCATTTAATATCAAAACCAAGGCAACAAAACCACCAAGTATGAGTATAAGTTTTAAAATATTTTTACCTAAAAATTTATAAAAATCTGTTCTTAAATAATATTTATGATATAATATCATTTTTTGCTTAAAACTACGTTTTTTTTTATTGTTACGTTCCATTTTTGTATTATTACACAATTAAATTTTTAGATTTTAAAAAACCATTTACGTATAAGTTATTATTGAAAATTAATCGACTGTAAATCAGTAATAATACAATTATGTATACGTAAATAAGGTGAAAAATATTTAAATTAATATAGCTTTTATAAATTTAATCTTGATTTAATATAAAATCAAAATAGTAAAATTAGTCAGGCGTAAGCAAGGTAAAAAGGCTCGAAGAACCAAAATTATGATTCCAAATATATGTATTAATTGGCTATTTTATATTATGTTTATTCAAATTATCGAACTTATTGAAATTTATATTTTTATATAAGATTGTACATAAGTAGTTTAACAAATTTTTTTCGACATTTATATTTTATTAAATTACATAATATTTGAATATTAATAGAATGCATAAGCAACATTAAATAGGTCGAAGACCTTAAAATATATAATTATTGTTATGAAAGAAGATTTTTTGCATTATATTTGGAAACATAGGCTATTTGATAGCAATTTTCTTATTACTGATAAAGGCGAAAAAGTTGAATTAATTGCAACTGGTGAGAGCAACACAAATGCTGGTCCCGATTTTTTGAATGCCAAAATAAAAATTAATAATATTACATTGATTGGTAATATTGAAATCCATATTAACTCATCAGACTGGGATAGGCATAAACACAACTTTGATAAATCATATAACAATGTAATTCTTCAGTTAGTTAATAATGACGATAAAGTAACATATAATCAAAATGGTAAAAAGCTTAATACAATTAAACTGGTATATAATGATAATTTGTTAAATACTTATAATAGTTTTAAGAAGAACGAAAAAAAAATTCCATGTGAAGATGATATAAAAAATATTAATGATTTTCATATTAATTTTTGGTTAAATAGCTTATTAATTGAACGAATAGAACAAAAAACTGCTTATATCAAAGAAATACTTTTATATAACAAAAATAGTTGGGAAGAAAGTTTTTATCAAGTATTAGCACGTAATTTTGGTTTCAAAGTAAATGCTTTGCCTTTCGAATTACTTGCAAAATCGTTGCCAAGCAAATATCTTGGCAAGCATAAAAATAGTCTTTTTCAGCTCGAAGCAATGATTTTTGGACAAGCTGGTTTTTTAGATGCAATTGAAAATAAAGAAGATGAATATTTTAACAAACTATATAGTGAATATCATTTTTTGAAACAAAAATTCAAATTAGTACCTATTGAAAAACATTTATGGAAATTTTTAAGGCTTCGTCCAAGCAATTTTCCGACTATTCGTTTAGCACAATTTGCTTCTTTAGTTTATAAATCAAAAGCATTGTTTTCTAAAATAATTAAAAATAATAAAATTGAAGATATATCTGGTTTGTTTAATGTAGAAGCAAGTGAATACTGGGACAAACATTACAACTTTGGAAAACCATCAGTATATAGAAAAAAGAAATTAGGAGTTTCGTCAATAAATAATATTATAATAAATTCAATAGTTCCATTTTTGTTTTTATATGGTAAAGAAAAATCTATTGAAAAAATGAAAGACTATGCACTACATATTTTAGACAATGTTAAAGCCGAAAATAATTCAATTATAAAAACGTGGACTTCAATAGGTTTTAATGTAAAAAATGCATACTATTCTCAAGCATTAATCCACCTAAAAACACAATATTGTAATAAAAACAGATGCCTTGATTGCCAAATTAGTGCAACAGTACTAAAAAAGCTTAACACTTGAAATTTAGAATATTAAGGTCTTTTATACTTTCAATGGTTCAATTATTCAATGATACAATTATACAATATTTTGATTAATAGCACATAACATTTTTATAAAAGTAAAATTTTTAACCTAATTTAGTATACCTATTTAATGCTGCTAAGGAATTTATAATAATAAAGTAAAAAAAATAAGTAGCTAATCATGCTACCTGTCAGAAGTTGGACAGTCTTGTTTTTCAGGTAGTTTTAATCATAGAATTAAAGTAAAGATTGGCAAAATTTTGCGAAACTTTGCGAAACTTTGCGTCCTGTGCAATTAACCCAATTTGTCGTAACACAAGAAAAAGTGTTAATAACTTGATAAAAATTAAAAAAAGTGTAATTTTATCAAGTTCTCAGACACAGAGACTGGTTTTTAAGTGGTGTTTTCAAAACCAGTGTGCAATTATGGTTGGGCTGTTGTAGAAGTTAATTTTTAATAGACATCTTTCCTAAATAATACGTTAATATTCAAGCATATCTAAGATTTACC
>JAOZVK010000513.1 GCA_029938185.1 Bacteroidales bacterium
CCTGTTAATCCTGTCTAAATAATACTAAAGAAACTTACGTCTTGTTACATTAGTAAAACTGTTCAGGCATATGTCAAAAATAAAAAGACTCGAAGAGTCTAATTTTTAGTCATCATCATCATCTTTAAACGAGATAAATTCAAAAGGTAAATCAACCATAGAACTATATTCTTCCCCTGCATCTAATATATCATAATCATCTTCAAGATAATGCCAAACTATTTTAGCTTCATTGCCAGCTTTAAATAGTAAGTTAAACTCTCTTATTATTTCCAGAATTAGTTTTGCCGAAGAAGTGTTAAAATAAATAAAATTCATATGAATATGAGTACTTCTCAAGGGATTTTTTTTATATTCATCTAGCCAACTCAACACTGGTTTATAAAACTGTGTTGTATTTTCTGGAAATGATTTTCCGATAAATTCAAATATGTTATTCTCTTTATCTAATGTAACTTTTATTGTGTTTTCAGTTTGTTTTATTATTAAACTTTTCATATTCTTTTTATATACTAAATAATTTATAAATTTTTTTACTAAAAATATTATATATATATATAATAAACAAATTTTATCATAAAAAAGGTCTTAAAAAACTTTATGAGCCATTTTTTTTGCCTCTTCCTCAAAACCTGGTTTTCCTAATAATGCAAACATATTTCTTTTATATGCTTCAACACCCTCTTGGTCAAAAGGATTAACTCCTAACATATAACCACTTATTCCACAAGCTTTTTCAAAAAAATATATTAACTTACCTAAATAAAATTCATTAATTCTGGGTACTTCAATTTTAATATTTGGTACTCCTCCATCAACATGAGCAATCATTGTACCCAGTTCTGCCATTTTGTTTACATTATCAATATTTTTATTTGAAATATAGTTTAAATTATCAAGGTTAAATTCATCAAATGGTATTTTAACATTATATTTTGTGTTTTTTATTGATATAACTGTTTCAAATAAATTTCTTATGCCGTCCTGTATGTATTGCCCCATTGAATGTAAATCGGAACTAAAATCAACTGATGCTGGAAAAATACCTTTATTGGACTTACCTTCACTTTCGCCATATAATTGTTTCCACCATTCTGCAAAAAAGTGTAACTTAGGGTTATAGTTTACCAAAATTTCAATAGTTTTTCCTTTTTGATATAATAAATTTCTGACAGTTGCATAAATTTCTGCAATATTATCCTCAAAATCTATTTCAGGAGATGTTTGTTCTCGCATAATTTTAGCACCTTCAATTAATTTTTTTATATCAAAGCCTGCTATTGCAATAGCCAATAGTCCAACAGGAGTTAGCACTGAATACCTGCCCCCCACATCGTCAGGAATTACAAATGTTCTATATGATTCTTTTTCGGCTAACTGTTTCAATGCTCCTTTTTCTTTATCAGTTATAGCAATAATTCTTTTTTGAGCTTCGGTTTTGCCATATTTTTTTTCCAAATCTCCTTTCAACAATCTAAATGCAAGTGCAGGTTCTGTTGTTGTTCCCGATTTTGATATTACAGTTATTGCATATGATTTATCTCTAATAATTTCTATTAGTTCATATAAATAATCTTCACATATATTTTGACCAGCAAATAAAACTTTAGGGTATTCTTTATTGGTATCTAATAAATCAAAATTACTTGATAATGCTTCGATTACAGCTTTTGCTCCCAAATAAGAACCTCCAATTCCGATTACAATCATAATCTGAATTTTAGATTTAAATTCTTCGGCTATTTCTGTAAATTGATTTACTTGTTTTTGTGATATTGAGTTTGGTAAATCTACCCAACCCAAAAAATCGTTACCTAATCCAGTTTTTTTATGTAATGCTATATTTGCTTTTTTAGCACGTTCTTTTAATAAAAGAATATCTTTTTTGTCTACAAAATTATATATCTTACTAATATCAAGTTTAATATCATTCATTTTATTTTATTTTTAATATGGGTTCATTACAATAGTTTTATTATTAAAAATATAACTTATTCCCTTAAATACAATTGATTATATAATATAGCGTAGCAAAGATACAAATAAAATTTCAAAATTTGCACTTTTACAATTTGCAATCTACTGTAATAAGACGTAGTTTTACAAAAATGCTTAAGGAAGCGTTAAAAAATAACTTTTCTATTTATTTTTTGTAAGATACTTATATTTAGGTATAAACCAATTCGCAATTTATAATTCGTCACTTCCTAAGCCACATTAAATAGCTCGAAGACCTTAAAATTGAAAATATATAAACTCTTTCAAACCAAAGTTACCCAAAGCTAACATAAGTATTGACATAATAATGTATATACTCCACCTAGTAATTAATTGTTTTGATGATACAAATTCAATAATATCATGCTTTTGTTCTATAAAATGTTCAATGATTACAAAACCAATAAGTAAAACATTTGTTATAACATATATTCTACCATAAAAACCAATATGCGGATGAATAAAATCTAATATATATATGTTAGAAAACATCTTACAAATAGTTGAAATACTTTCTGATTTAAAAAAAATTAATGAAAATGAAAATAGAATAAAAACAATAATAATATTTATAAAATTATATAATTTATTGTATCTATTTAATTTAAAAAAAATTAAAATCTTAGTTTTCAAGTTATTTGTCATATGTCCAAAAATTACATATATACCATTTATCATACCAAACAAAATGAAACCCCAGTTTGCTCCATGCCACAAGCCACTTATCAAAAAAACAATAAATATATTATAATACCATTTAGTTTTACTAACTCTACTTCCTCCTAATGGAATATATAAATAATCTCTAAACCAATCCATTAATGATATATGCCATTTTTGCCAAAACTCTCTGATAGTAGTTGAAAAAAAAGGATTTTTAAAATTAATAAGCAAATTTATTCCCATAATTTTAGCAGCTCCACGAGCAATATCAGTATAGCCCGAAAAATCGCAATAAACCTGAAACGCAAAAAAAAATGTTGCTGTAATTATTACAAAACCCTTAAAATGTTCTGGGTTTTTATAAACTATATTTACATAACCAGCTAAGTTATCGGCTATTACAATTTTTTTGAAAAATCCCCAAAACATTAATTTAAGTCCTGTTGTAATTATTTTGTAATTAATTTTATGTTTAACAGAAAATTGTGGTAATAAATTTGAAGCTCTTTCAATAGGACCGGCAATTAGTTGAGGAAAAAAAGAGACATAAAGAGCAAATTTACCAAAATGTTTCTCGGCTTCAATTTTTCCTCTATAAACATCAATTGTGTAACTTATTGTTTGTAATGTATAAAAAGAAATACCAATTGGTAATAATAACTTAAAAGTATTTGAATTACCAATTATACTAAACTGTCCAAAAATATCTCTAATACTATCACTTACAAAATTATAGTACTTAAATAATATTAGAATTGATAAATTAAAAAAAAGGCTTAAATATAAATATCTCTTTTTTCTTTTTTTTGATTTAATTTTATCCATTCTAAGTGCAACAAAATAATCAACAAGTGTTGAAATAACAATGAACACTATAAATTCAAGATTCCAACTCATATAAAAATAATAGCTTGATATTAATAGTATAAGCCATCTTTTTTTGTATGGAGTTAAATAATATATTACTATTACAAATAGAAAGAAAAAAACAAAATTGAAAGAATTAAATAGCATTAAACATTATATTTTTTTGATATGTAAAATCAAAGTTTTGCATATTTACAAATTCCTATTTCATATACTAAATTAGGCTATCAATTTTAAGTTAGCCGCTTTTTTACCGCAAAGTTACGAAAAGTTTGACGCAAAGTTTCGCAAAGTTTTGTTTTTTGTAAAATACTTATATTTAGGTGTAAACCAATTCGTAATTCGTAATTTCCTAATCTTTACTTTAATTCTATGATTAAAACTACTTGAAAAACAAGACTGTCCAACTTCTGACGGATAATCCTAAATTAGGTTAAGGGTTTTACTTTTATAAAAATATTATAAGCTATTAATCTGTATATTGTACCATTGAATAATTGTACCATTGTACCATTGAATAATTGTACCATTGTACCATTGAATAATTGAACCATTGAATAATTGAACCATTGAATAATTGTACCATTGTACCATTGAATAATTGTATCATTGTACCATTG
>JAOZVK010000514.1 GCA_029938185.1 Bacteroidales bacterium
AATAGAAAGAAAACTTAACATTTTGTTGGACAGCAGTTATTTTTTTACTTATTTTCACTTCGCTACGCTCGTAAAAATAAGTAAAAAAACAACCGCCGCCAACAAGTTACCGATATGCTTTACTAAAAAAACAATAATTACAAGAAGATTTACTACTTTTGCAAAATAAAAAATCTAAAAAGAAAAATGAACAAAAGAAAAATTATTGATAAAATCAAACAGTTAGATAATCTTTCACAAGATGAAAAAAATTACCTTGTAAATATTGTAAATTATAAAAAACAATATGGTCTTGTTTGGGAAGACAAGCCCGAAAATGTAGAAGAAGATTTAAAATTAAAATTGCCAATCTTAACAGAGATAAAAGAAAAGGCAATACTTAACGATACTGAAAATCAAAACAATCCAAATCACGTATTAATTGAAGGCGATAACTTGCACAGTTTAACCTCGCTAACTTTTACCCACGAAAATAAGATAGACCTTATATATATTGACCCACCATACAATACCGGAAATAAAGATTTTGTTTATAATGACCGTTTTGTAGATAAGGAAGACACATATAAACACAGTAAATGGCTTTCTTTTATGAATAAAAGATTAAAAATAGCTAAAAGATTATTAAGTGATACTGGAATTATTTTTATTTCAATAGATGATAATGAAATTGCCCAACTAAAACTATTAAGCGATGAAGTTTTTGGAGAGCAAAATTTTATCGGTATAATTTCTTGGTTCAAAAAAAGGAAAGGTGCTTTTCTGTCAAATAAATTAGTAAGTCTTACAGAGTATTTACTTGTCTATAAAAATAAAAATGGAATAAAGCTTTTTGGTGGAAAAACTGATAATACAGAATCTCAACCTATTGTAAAAAGAACAAATTCTATAAAAATATTAAAATTCCCCCGTAATTTTGTAAAAACAAAACTCAAAGATGGAATTTATACAAAAGGGAAATATGGAAAAGGGACAACCGCATCAATTTTACTTAATGATATTACCGTAAAAAAAGGAATTATACAAGATGAATTTGAATTAGAAGCCCCTTTTACTTGGACACAAGCATTTTTAGATGCTGAACTGTCAAATGAAACAGAAATTCTCATCAACACAAAGAACTTTCAACCAAGAGCACTTCGTGTAAATAATAATTCATTTAAAGCAATGCCTTCTTTTATTGACGGTCGTGAATTTGGGGGAACAAATGAAGATGCTTATGAATTATTAAAAGAAATGTTCAAAAGTGATAGAGTTTTTAATTATTCCAAGCCTGTAAATCTGATTAAAAAAATAATTAATTCTATTTCCTATTCAAAAAAAGATGCTACAATTCTTGATTTTTTTGCGGGTTCAGGAACGACTGGACAAGCTGTTTTAGAATTAAATAATGAAGATAATGGTAAACGTAAGTTTATACTTTGCACAAACAATGAAGGAAATATTGCAGAAGATGTTTGTTATCCCAGAATTGAAAAATCTATGAATGGATATACAAATAGCAAAGGGGAAAAAATGCTCAGTTTTCCAAAAAATAATTTACGCTATTTTAAGTGTGATTATGTAGAACGAAAGCCCTCTTTAAAAAACAAAAAAGAACTAACAAAATTAGCAACGGAATTACTTTGCATAAAAGAAGAATGCTATTATGAAATTACATCAAAAATAAATAATAAAAAATGGAATAGATTATTTACTAACAGACAAAATATATTTACTTATGTTGTTTATGATGACATAAATATTGAAGAAGCTGTAAGCAATTTAGAAGAATTTATAAAAAACCAAGAAATTAAACCCAAAGTGAAAGTTTATGTATTTTCTAATGGTCAATATCCATATACAGAAGATTTTGAAGATATACTTGAATACATTGAGTTGTGTGCATTGCCTGATGTAATTTATAAAGCATACCTCAATGTTTTACCAAAAATTTCAAAACTTTAATTTAATCGACCAAAGAAAAATATTATTATGATAACATTAAAAAAATATCAAGAAGAAGCAGTAACACAACTTGTCAAAGATACGTGGTCATTATTAGAAAACCCAAGTAGACAAAACAAAATGGTTTTTAAAGCACCAACAGGCTCTGGAAAAACTGTTGTAATGGCTACATATATGGCAAAAATATGTGAAGAAATAAAAGATAAATTAGAATTTAACAAAAGGAAAGTTGCTTTTATCTGGTTTGCACCCAATCAATTACATTTGCAATCATATAGTTCGGTAAAAGATTATTTTGATAATTTAAGAGCAATAAAGCCAATTCAATTTGATGACATAACTGACAACAAAATACAACCAAATGAAGTTTTATTTATTAACTGGCAGTCTGTAAATAAAGAAAAAAATTTATTTATTAAAGAAAACGAACAAGGGAAAAACTTAATAACTTTTGTTGATAATACTTATGCTGATGATACCGAAATAATCTGCATTTTAGACGAAGCTCATTATCATGCAGACGGTAAAAAGGCAAAAAAATTATTAGACGAAATAGATGCAAACGTTGAAATTGATGTTTCTGCAACCCCATTATACAAATCAGATTATGGTCATATTATTAAACGGCACGAAGTTATCAAAGAAGAAATGATAAAGAAAAACGTTGTGTTAAATCCGTTATTAGACCATCATAAACAACTAAACAAATCATTAAATCAATTTTTACTTGAACAGGCATTAAAAAACGTGATGAAATAGCTTTGTCATATCAAAATTTAGGCATAGACATAAATCCTCTTTTATTAATACAATTACCAAACGATAATAAAACAGAAAGTGTTTTAGACAAAAAAATTATTGAAGAAATAGAAGCGTCACTAAAATTAAAAGGAATAACTAAGGAAAATCACAAATTAGCGGTCTGGTTAAGTAATCGAAAAGATAATTTAGAAGACATTGAAAATTACAAATCAATAACGGACGTTTTACTCTTTAAACAAGCGATTTCGTTAGGTTGGGACTGTCCTCGCTCTTCCGTATTGCTTATTTTTAGGGAAATAAATCAAGAACATTTTGGCATTCAAACTGTTGGCAGAATTTTAAGAATGCCAGAACAGAAACATTATTCAAGTTCACTCTTAAATAATGGATATGTTTATACAAATTTAAGCAAAGATATTATTCAAATTGTTCAAGAAGATATAGACTATATTGTTCAGAATAAAGCAATAAGAATTGAAGATTATCAAAATATTGCTTTAAACTCATACCATATCAATACAAGATTAATTAGAAACCGCTTAAATTCAAAATTTAGAATTTGTTTATACGAAGCCGCTGAAAAATATTTTGGAGTAAATAGAAATTTAGGAAGTTCAGCAGGAGACGAAACATATAATAGAAATAGGACAAAATTAATTCAGCATTTTATTTCATTAGATGTTGAAAAAATAGAAATTCCTATTCCTAAAAATGTAACGATAACTGTTGAAGTCGGAATTACAAGAGCAAATGAATTAGAACGATTTGCTAAAACAACAGACGAATTAAATATTCTTTTCAGACAATTTTGTCGTAATAATATAGGTAATTATGCAAAAGTTGATAGCACACCTGTTTTAGAATTAGCGTTGCTATTATTTTTTGATGATTACTTAAATCACTCAGAAATTGAAGCAATAAAGATTATATTATTTGAGCAAAATAAAACAAAATTTATTGAGCTAATTGATATAGCATTACAAATATACACTAAATTATTAAAAGAAAAAGCATCGAAATCAACAAAAAAAATAGAAGAGAATAAGTGGGAAGTTCCGACAGAAAGAATATATAATGAACATTACAATGAAAAACTAACTGAAAAACACGCATTAGTTCCTTTTTATGAACAAAATAGAGCAAGTAATCCAGAAAAAGAATTTACTCTTTTCTTAGAACGAAATAAAAAGCATATTGAATGGTGGTATAAAAATGGAGATAAAAATAAAGAAGATTTTGCAATTACTTATACTGATAGAGAAAAAGATATTAAAGGATTTTATGTAGATTTTGTAATAAAGTTAAAAAATGGAAAAATTGCCCTTTTTGACACAAAAACTAAAAATTCAGATACCAACTTTATAGAAAAACATAATTCTCTAATTCTACTTTACGAACTTAAAACTATTTGATAATTAAACTATTAAAACATTT